>JALTEW010000253.1 GCA_027073795.1 bacterium
GAAGGTCTGGAAATTCTGGTATGAGTCTTCCTGATTCGGGTAAGTCCCCAAGTCTTCGTAAAATTTTTTCAGCACGATCTCGAAATTTGACAGCCGCAGAGGGTTTATCTTGACAAATATATACGAGGGTTGAAAGGAATTGATTTCGAGCAGAGGGGGTAAAGCGAACTTTCACTATTGCTCCTTATCCAAGAGTAAATCGGCTTCAGCAAGAACAGTATCCAAATCATACCCCTCACCAATTTCAACTTCCTTATCACCCTTGGCTAAAAGACGCAGAAGTTCTTTGTCATGTTCAGATTTTTCATATGCTTCAACACCAATTATCACCGCTGCTGCCCGCCCTCTTTGAGTAATGACCAAAGGATCTGGATTTTTTCGCAGTCGTTTCAATATGTTTGCAGCATCTTTCCTCAAGTCACTTACTGGAATAATATTTAATAGCTTTCTCATAACGTACCTCCTATTGCATTCTTGTTTGTATCATTAAATGCAACATAAGACAAGATTAAATATGGATGCCGAGGGTGGGAACTGCCGAAACTATCTGGGTTTTTCCCATAGGGAGATTTCTGCTCGAGCGTTTTGTTCACGCGCGCATCGGGAAAGTGCCATGAATTTGGGTTCCTTGATGATGTGAGATAAGGTTCCTCCTTTTCAAAGAGGTTGTCCTATTAGACATGTGCCGGAAACATTTAATTTCTTTTATTAAATGTGTGAGGCATTGTCAACCTTAAAAGACAAAAAGCGAGAGCTCTCAGCTCAGCTTCTGCAGTTCCCGATCCGTGTGGCGTAGCACCGAATACCGAGCAGGCAGTCAGTCCCCTCGTCCTTTTTTGAAACGCGACACCCTTTCTTCTATTTCCGCGACAATTTCCTGTAACGAGGTTCTCTCCCCTCCGCCTACATACTCTCCAATAATATCCAACAACCTGCCCATCTCCGGAGCGTACGCGTACATAAGGGCCGCTATGTCATTCTCGTACAGGCTCACCCGTCCAAAATCCCCTTGCCTGTACAAAGATGGCAGGGCATACAGCTTGAGCAACAGCAATCCCTCCACGGTCCCCAATGAGACTTCCTGTCCCAGGAAGCGCACACGCGCCGCATACTCTTGTTGTACCCGGCGGAACAGAGGATTTCTGGTAAGGAGAAAATCAACCTGCACCCCTTCAAACTCACCACGCGCGAAATTGATGTCCCTTTCAGCAATCTTCACCTCTGGCAGCTTATACAAATCCTCCAACGCAATCACAAAATCCAGGTCCTGCGTGTTTCGCCCTTCCACATAGTAAAGCAGAGCAATGCCGCCCACCAGGACGTAATCAACTTTCCGCTTCTTCAGCAAGGCGAATAACCGTTTGACCGCTTCCACGGGAGAATGCCCCTCAGCAAAAGTCATCGTCCCATCTCTCCAGTTCCGGGGGTTAAAAAGAGCGGCGTTCTGGACAACGCGTCCAATATCCTCAACAGCTTTCAGCATATCTCACCTTTATGCCTCACTGTGGCAAAAAATCGCCGCTTGTGAATGTAAAAGTGTGGCAAGCAATTTTCTTTATTCCAAATAGTTTCTTAGTACTTATACCATAGCCGTGTCAAACCTTCAAACCACGATGATCTACACGCATGTCGCGAAAAGAAATACCCTGAGTGTGCGAAGCCCGTTGGACTTCTGAGGCATTTTTGGTACTTCCCAGATTTTCCTTCCCCCAATGCAAAATATGGGACAAATTTTCTAAAATGTCAATAGATACAACTAATTGGATATACATAGAATTTGAGAAAAGGGATGTTCAAATCTACGTTTGACTTTTCTTGAGTTTGCATGGAAGTAGAATAGAGAGAATAGGGAACCCTTCGGGGTATAAACCCTTATAGCTTAAATATATAACGTACGTAATCTTGGCTAAAATTGTCCTGAAGGCGGTTAAAAATTTCGCCTTGAATTCCGTTGACCTTGAGGTTCATCATAGGGAAACACTCGCCATTGTTGGATTGACGGGCGCAGGCAAGACGACCCTTATCAAGGCCGTTGCCGGCCTGGTGCCGTACCAGGGGAAAATCTTTTTAAATGGCAGGGATGTCCGGTCTGTCCCCATACGTGAAAGACGGATCGGCTATCTTCCCCAGGACCTGTTTCTCTTCCCGCATATGACGGTTTTTTCAAACGTCGTATATGGTCTCAGCGGGATGGGGTTGGGCAAGGAGACGATCAAGCGTCAGGGCAGTGATGTAATGGAACTTTTGGGTATTACCCATCTTGCCGGACGGTATCCTGCCAACCTTAGCGGCGGCGAGAAAC
>JALTEW010000254.1 GCA_027073795.1 bacterium
CGTTACGAGTTATCCAAGAAATTGGAAGAGGCTGGGTTGTCTAAGGAAGAAGCGCAGGCCAAGGCCGCGCAGGTTTTTGCGCCGATTTTTGAAGAGCATATTGCAAATGCAATGTGGGATGAGGCAGAGCATCTGTGGGAGATAAGAACTAGTAATGATGTTCCTAAAGAAATACGTGATATGGTAGGACACATAGAGGACGAACTCCGTTCCCATGATGTTAGCGAAGGTATGATGAATAAGATCATCGAGGACATCGAAGATGTAATGGCTAACATAGAAGCGGATAAAGGTGGTGGTTACAAAGGAAACGAGGAAAACAAGGCGTATGACCTTGCTATGCTAGATATTGCTGGGAAGACAGTTGAAAATCTAAGAGATTTTTATCTCAAGGATGCCACGGTTACGAAGAAAAGTCTGTCAACGCGACAGATTGGAGATTTGTATAACAGGACAAAGGGAGGCAAAAAAATGAGGAAAGGGGATAAACCTAAGAGGCCCACAAAGAAGGATAAACGCCAGAAACGTAACGGACCTCTCAAGAGGTATGCAGATGTAGGTGCTGTGAAACCAGAACATTATGCTGATCCGAAACATTGGCGGTATCCCATATATGCAAAGGATGAGGACAGGAAGAAGCGGCTTATCCGTGCCGCTATTCATTATCTTTCGATTCCAAAGAATGCCGCGTTTTATAGCCGCGATGAACTCCAGAAAATGTGGAAGAAGATCGTTGCCGCGGCAGATAAGGCAGGCGTAGAGGTTTCCGATGAAGTGCGTGAACGTGCTACCAGGCCAGTAAAGAAAGGTGGGAAGTTCCGTGTCTCGCGAGTGAGGAAATCTGTTCGTAAAAACATGTTGAAAAGTGTTATGCCTCGTGCGATTGGGAATAATCCTACAAAAGGTATGGGGGCGATGAATCAAGATGACCTTCTTTTCTACCTTGGCTTGTCTATTGCGGATATGGTTGAAGATCGTATTTCCGGGCTAGTCCAGTGGGATGTTGTTCGTTTTTTGATGGAACTTAAAGATGCGGCTCCAGACGTAAAGGATGTTGCTTTGCGTGGTTTTATTGAGACGGCTACGTCTAATTTAAGAAAGGAAACCGCTAAAAACGCTATGTTGAGTGAGATGGGAGTTGAGCTAACTAAACGTATTGGGGCTGTTGAAGCATTTGCTGTTGTGTCGGGAGTGTTCGATGAAATCCTGGCAGATGTCCTTTTTGAGTATGGGCTTATTCCTCCCATGGATATTGCGCCTACTGAAGAAGATGCGGCAGAGACTGCTTTTGAAACTATACAATAAATCTGTTCAAGACTGTCAAAACCCCTTCATAATCCCATAGTAATCACATACATTTTTTCTCCTGTACAAATATAGCGAGACATAACTGTTTGTTTTCTCATACAATTTTAGCAGGAGGTTGCTATGGGCAACAATTTCAAACTAACAGGTTTGATTAAAGGCGGTGTTAATAAATCTGGAAAGCCTGGAAAATTCGTCGGTATTGCGACAAGCAACTCTCTTGATATGGAAGGAGAAGTTGTTGATCCTGATGGTCTGAATTGGGAATATGCGTTAAGCCGTGGCTTTCTGGTTGATACCCATGACGATTCTACTTCAGAACGTGCCATAGGAATAATCGAAAGGGTCGAGCGTGATGGGGATCAGTGGTTGATATATGGTTATTTCCTTGATACGCCGCGTGCCCGTAAGATCTGGCCTGTAATCGTTGAGGCTGCTAAACACGATCATCCTCTGGGTTTATCAATAGAGGGAATTCCGCGGGACGTAAGCGGTGATGTGATCAAGAAAGCAGATGTCGTAAATGTTGCGGTTACCCCGAACCCAGTTAACCCAGATGCAAAAATCACTCCTCTGTTTAAGTCACTGGATGCCGCAATAAAAAAGGCTGCTGGCTTGTCTGTAGGAGAAGTCCCAGATGGGCCGATATATGAGGAAGGAGCCGCCCTGATTCCGCAAAATTTGCAGGGTGGAGTAGTACATAAAACTTTTGAGGAGGTAGGTATGCCTAAACGAGATGCGAGTCTTGAAGCGTTTGTGGACGCTTTGAGCGAGGAAGATCGGCAGAACCTTCTTTCCCTCTTGCAAGAAGAAACGGGGAAGGGCGAGGACGTTGAAGTCGAAGCACCTAAAGATGCCGAGACCAAAGTTGACGTAAAGCCCGAGGAACCCGCTGGCAAGGAAGAGGAAAAGAAAGAGGATGGTGCCGAGGAGAGTTTCGAGGACGCTGTAACCAAGGCCTTGGGAGGGGAAGATGATGAAGATTATGACCCCGATG
>JALTEW010000255.1 GCA_027073795.1 bacterium
GGGCTATCGTGGTGGCTACGGGACACGACCTTTACCAGAAGTCTGCCTTGACAGAATACGCAACGGACCCTGATGTCCTGGATGCCCTCCAGTTCGAGAGGCTGCTGTCAGAAAACGGGCCTACCGGTGGAAAGGTCCTGCGCCCCTCGGACGGGAAAGAGCCCAAAGAGGTTGTCTTTGTTCAGTGCGCCGGGTCCCGAGACCCCGACAAACACTTCCCCTACTGTTCCAAGGTCTGCTGCATGTACACCTGCAAAGAGGCCCGGCGCTACAAGGAAAAGGTACCCGACGGGCAGGCCTACATATTCTTTATCGATGTGCGGGCTACGGGAAAGGGATACGAGGAATTTGTCAAGGAAAGTGTTCAAAAGGAACGCCTGCTTTACCTCAAGGGGAAGGTCTCCAAAATTGCCCGTCAGGGGGATAAGCTCCTTGTTTTGGGTGGGGATACCATCACAGGGTATCAGGTAGAAATTGAGGCCGACCTGGTGGTTCTGGCTATGGCTACGGTCCCCAGCCCGGGGGCAAAAGACCTTGCAAGGCTGTTAAATGTCAATACCGATGCCTATGGATTTATCCAGGAGGCACACCCGAAATTGGCGCCTGTCGAGACCCTGACAGCAGGGATCTATCTTGCTGGAACCTCGCAGGCCCCAAAAGATATCCCCCATGCCATCTATCAGGCAAGTGGGGCCGCCTCGAAAATTCTGTCCCTGTTTTCCAGGAAAGAATTGATTCACGAGCCCCTTGTGGCCCATGTGGACACGGAAATCTGTGCCGGGTGCGGGTATTGTCACGACAATTGTGCCTATCAAGCCGTTGAGGTGAACCCCATTAAGAAAAAGGCGGTGGTAAACGAAGCCCTCTGCGAGGGATGCGGAGCCTGCGCTACAGCTTGCCCTTCTGGGGCCATTCAGGTTAGGAATTTGGATTCCAAGCAGGTTTTTGATATGATTTCGGTTGTAACACAAGAATACTCATTACGGCCATGAGGAGATGGGAATGACAAGCAATCGGGTGTTGGTAGTTGGAAGTGGCGTCAGTGGCTGGGCAGCAGCGTTGAACCTCGCCTCGTCCGGAGTTCAGGTTTCCCTGATTGAGCAGGCCCCTTTCCTGGGGGGGACCCTTTCGCAAATCGAGCGCCAGTTCCCCACAAATCGTTGCCTCATGTGCACCCTGCTCCCTGTCACGGAACGTGTTGAGGCAGGGGAATTCTGCCTGCGCAGGGATTTTTATCACCCTCTCATTGATGTGCATCTTCAGACGACCCTGAAAAAGGTGGAAGGCAAAGCAGGAGATTTTACCGTCTCTCTGGAAACGAAACCCAGGTATGTGATAGAGGAGGCCTGCACGGCCTGCGGGAAATGTGAAGAGGTCTGCCCCGTGGAAACGCCGGATCCCTTTAACGGAAACCTCTCCACACGCAAGGCCATTTATACCCGCACGCCTCAGGGAATTCCCAATGTATACTGCATTGACGAGGCCACCTGCACAAGGTGTGGAAAATGTGTGGAGGTCTGCCCAACGAACGCTGTCAATCTTGACCAGGTCCCCGAAACCTGGGAGTTGACCGTGGCCTCTCTCGTTATCGCCGCGGGGTTCGATCTCTTTGATCCGAACCGATTGATGCAATACGGTTGGGGACGGTACCCCGATGTCCTGACAAGCCTTCAACTGGAACGGCTCCTCAGCGAAACGGGACCCACGCAGGGCCAATGGGTGCGTCAGGCCACTGGGGAAGCCGTCAAAAAGGTTGCTTTCATCCAGTGTGTGGGCTCACGGGACTTGGATCATCCCTATTGTTCATCAGCCTGCTGCATGATTGCCCTGAAAGAGGCCATGTTTGTCAAGGAAAAAAATCCCGATATTGAGACGACCCTCTATTACATGGATCTCAGGGACTTTGGGAAGGGTTACTACCGTTATCGGGAAAAGGCTGCCGAGTCCGGCGTCCAATTTGTGCCTTCAAGGGTCCCAGACGTAAAATACAACCCGAAAGACAAACAGCTCGTGATTCACTATATCGGCGAAAACGGGACTGTGACCGAGGAGTCGGTGGATCAAGTTATCCTATCCATTGGTCAGTCTCCCTCTGATCGAAGCGGATCCCTGGCCGATCTCTTGGGACTGGAAAGAGACGAGGGTGGTTACCTCAAACCCACGGTTCTCAATACAACGGCAACACGTAAGGAAGGCATCTACATTTGCGGGTCGGTTCGGGAGCCCAAGGATATCCCCGATGCCATCTGTGAAGGTGAGGCAGCGGCGGCTCAGGCGATTCGGTGGACGGAAGGACCGGTGGTCGAAAGCACCCAAGAGCCCTATCCAGAGATTGATCTGGAACCCCCCAAAATCGGCGTTTTCCTGTGCAGGTGCGGGGGTGAAATCAGTTCACGCCTCGATCTTCCTGCCATAGCAGGGGATATCCAGGGAAAGGATAGCGTTACCTTTGTGAACGAGGTAGATTATCTCTGCCTGAAGGATACCGCCCCCCAGCTCGTAAAACAAATCAGGGAGTCCAAGATTAATCGCGTGGTTTTTGCGGCGTGTGTTCCTTACCGCTTTGAGCGCCAATTTCGCGAAATCATAAAAGAAGCCGGCCTGCCCGAAAATTTCATGACCATCACAAGTATCCGTGAACAGGTTGCCTGGGTCCATGAGGCGGATGCAGACGCCGCGCGGCGCAAGGCGGCCGCTATGGTACATGCAGCGATTGATCGTGTTGCGGGGGAAACTCCGAAATCTCAGGTCAAACAACAGGTCACAGGCAAGGTCCTGGTGGTGGGAGGCGGTGTTGCAGGATTGACCGCCAGCCAGTCCCTCGCGAGCCAGGGAGTACCGGTAGACCTTGTTGAAATCGGGGAGGCCTTGGGAGGGAACTTCAGAACCACCCACTTTCTCCTGGGAGGAAGTGACCCCCAGGCATTTCTAAGTGACCTCATTGAAACTGTCCGCACAAATGAGAACATCCGGATCCTCACCAAAAGCCGGGTTCTTTCCAAAGAAGGAAGCTTAGGCAGATATGTGGTCAATATCGAAACCCCCGAAGAGACCCTCAAAGAAGTCTATGGAGGAATCATCATCGCCACAGGGGCAAAGGAACATGAGGTTTCCGAGTACGGTTATGGCCAGCATCCCTCTATCTTGACGATGCGGGAGTTCGGTGAAAAACTCTCCGATCCCTCCATGACTCCTCCGGAGGCCCTTGCCATGATTCAATGCGTTGGATCAAGAGAGGGGGACCATCCCTACTGCAGCCGATACTGCTGTTCCAAGGCGCTGGCTCATGCCATGGAAGTCAAACAACGATGGCCCGAGACCCAGGTCACGATTCTCTTCAGAGACATCATGACCTACGGAAACCGCGAGCGGGCTTACACAGAGGCACGTGAGATGGGGATTCACTTCTTTCGGTATACGCTGGAGGCAAAACCTACCGTCGAGATAGAAGGCGACCGGTGTACCATTCAGTTCGTGGACCCCGTCCTTGGGGGAAAAGTCAATATAAGCCCTGATTACATCGTTCTCAGCAACGGGGCCGAGGCCGATGACATGGGAAATATCGGAGAAATCTTTTCCCTTGAAACCACGGAAGATGGTTTCTTCAAGGAGGCGGAGGTCAAGTTCCGCCCCGTTGATGCACCAGAAGCGGGTATTTGGATATGTGGTCTTGCCCTTGGGCCTAAGAATGTAAACGAGGTGATTGTTCAGGCCGAGGCGGCCGCTGCGCGGGCCTTGACGGTTTTGAGGAAACAGTCGTTTCAGCTTCCTCATGTCAAGGCGTGGGTCAGCCCCAGGCGGTGTTCGGCGTGTGAAATATGCGTGCCAGCCTGCCCTTACAACGCGCGCGTCAAGGATGAAGACCTTGGTTATGTGGTGGTTCGGGAGGCCCTGTGTCAGGGATGTGGGGTCTGCACGACGGTATGTCCCAACAACGCCGTGAAACTGATTTCGTATCAGGAAAACCAGATATTCTCGATGATTGACCGAATGGCAATAGGTTAAAGGAGTTTTCTATGGAAGAATATGAACCTAAAATAATCGGCTTTTTCTGCAATTGGTGTACCGCGACGGCGGCAGACCTTGCCGGCACGACGCGTCTGCAGTACCCCCCCAACCTCCGGCCCATCCGTGTGATGTGTACCGGGACGGTGGATCCGGTCTATATCCTTCGAGCCATCCTTCTGGGAGCCGATGCCGTCTTCGTGGGTGGGTGACACCCGGGCGAATGCCACTATGTGAGTGGCAACCTGAAGGCCCGAAGACGTGTGGCTATCCTGAAAACAATCTTTGAAACCTTGGGACTGGACAGCGAGCGCGTCCACCTGGAGTGGATTAGTGCCAGTGAAGGCAAAAAGTTTGCGGATACTGCTAAGAAAATCACGGAGGAGACCAAACAACTGGGTCCCAATCCGATATCCAAGCAATGGTCATTATAACGGGAGAGTTCAATGGGTTCATACAAATGGATTAAGTTTCCCGCGGAGAACCGGGACACGCTTGTCAAGGAACTGCTGAAATCCCTTCTGGAAAAGGGTGTGATCAATGGGGCGGTGGTTCCCTCAACCTTACCCTCCGGGGCCAATGTCGCTCAAAGCCTCATCACCAACCCAGCCATGCTGGAAAACACGGATCCCTTCGCCCCTGTCATGGCTGTCAGCACAGCAAAAATTCTTTCTCAGATGACACGCCTCAAACCCATGGGGAAACCGGTTGCCGTTCTGCTGCGCCCCTGTGAGCTTCGGGCTACCGTTGAACTGACAAAGCTGAAACAGGTAAATCTGGAAAACCTGCTTCTCATTTCCATGGACTGTGCCGGGACCTTCAGCGTCAAGACCTATGCCTCTCTTGTCCAGAAAGGTGAAGACATTAAGGGCCTTGAACAAAAACTCTTCGGGGGTGAAGACGATCCCCTGCTGCGGCCTGTATGTCAGGGATGCGAGTGGTCGGTTCCTGCCAACTGTGACATCACCGTTGCAAAACACGGCCTTGGTCCGGATCAATACGGCCTCATTGCCCTGACCGAAAAGGGCAACGAAGCCTTGGAGCTTGCCACCGGGGGAGAGCCGTGGGAAGATGGGGAAGACGCGAGAAATGAGGCCGTTAAGAAATGGAACGAAGTGAGGATTGCCAAGCGGGATGCACAGTTTTCCGATTTGAAGGAAAAAATATCCGGCATTGACAACCTGCTGAAAACCTATGCCATGTGCATCAATTGCCACAACTGCATGACGGTATGCCCCATCTGTTTCTGCAAGGAGTGTTTCTTTAACTCCGCTGTCTTTGAATTTGAGTCAGACCGTTTCATGGATTGGTCCAGCGCAAAGGGAGGGTTGCGGCTGCCCACTGACACACTCCTGTTTCACATCGGGCGAATGAACCATATGTCCACCTCATGCGTGGCATGTGGAATGTGTCAAGACGCCTGCCCTAATGATGTTCCGGTGGCCCAGATATTCAAGATGGTGGGTTACAACACACAGAAACGCTTCGACTATGTGGCAGGTCGCAGCTTAGATGAACCCGTCCCCCTGACCCAGTTCAGAGAGGACGAACTCCATGAGGTGGGAGGCGAATAAACCGTGAATTACGAACTGTCCGGAAAGGCGATTAAGCAGGACACCTCCTTTACCAACGAGGTTATCGAGGCAACGGGGGTGCGTGTGGACCGTTGTTATCAGTGTATGACCTGCACCTTGGGATGCCCGGTGGCGGATGCCATGGACTTTCCCCCAAATCAAGTCATGCGGTTAATCGAGCTGGGCGCAAAAGATGCCCTGCTCCGCTCCAGAACCATCTGGATGTGTGTCACATGTGAAGCCTGTTTCGCCCGTTGTCCCAACCAGATCGACACCGCTGCCGTTATGGACTATCTGCGGGAAGAGGCCACAGCCCAAGGGGTTGAGGTTCCTGAAGAGCGTATTCAACTCCTGCACCGTATCTTCGCGGAAAACATCAAGTCCTTTGGAAAGGTCCATGAAGCCACGATGCTCATGACCTACAAATTGAAAAGCAAAGACTTCTTTTCAGACATGGGCATTGGCCTGAAGCTATTCCTCAAGGGGAAGATTCCTCTCTTCCCGGTTAAGGTCAAGGGCCTGGATCAGGTCAAAAAAATCTTTGAGAAAACCTATGATAAAACGTTCGGAGGCAGGTCGTGAAATTCTCCTACTACCCTGGATGCACTGTCCATTCCACCGCCATCGAATACGGAAAATCAATCGACGCTGTGCTTTCCGTTCTGGGAGTTGAACTCGCAGAGATAGAGGACTGGAACTGCTGCGGCGCCGCCGCTGCCCACAGTATTCACCGAAAACTGGGGCTTTCCCTGCCCGCCCGAAATATCTCACAAGCGCAAAAGCAGGTAGATCTCTCACCCCAGTTGATTACCTCTTGTCCTGGTTGCTTTAATGCCTTGAAACGCGCGGATTACGCCCTCCGAAACGACGAGGAGGCCCGAAAAGAGATTGAGGAGGTGGTGGGATTCTCTTACAGTGGGGAGGTTCAAATCCGGTCACTTCTGGAGATTCTCAACCACGAGATGGATGAGAAGGACTTGAAATCCAAGGTTAAAAAACCCCTGAACAAACTAAAACTTGTTTGCTATTATGGATGTGCCCTCGTCCGTCCTCATGCCATCACGGGGCTTGAAAACCCGGAGAACCCCATGATGATGGACAACATCATGAAACTCATGGGGGCAGACGTCCGTGACTGGTCTTATAAAACGGAGTGCTGCGGGGCCGACCTCGCCCTGACCCATGGGGAGCTTGTCCAAAAGATCGTGGGCCGATTGATTAACCACGCCAAAGACGCCGGAGCAGACGCTGTGGTAACATCCTGCGGGCTGTGCCAGGCAAATCTCGATATGCGCCAAACAGGGCCTGATCCTTTGCCCATCTTCTACTTTACCGAGTTGATGGGGGTTGCCATGGATGTCCCCAATCGAAAGGGGTGGTGGGGTAAACACATCGTAAATCCAGGCCCTCTTCTTGGCCGGCTTGGATATGAATAAGATATGAGAAACCAAGGTTAACATTGGGAGGAAGAAGGTTATGACAACCACCGTTGCTAAAGATGCAATGCGCAAAGGCGATAAGACAATTATTGCCGAAGGGACGAAGATGGTTCCCCTTTTTATTATGGGGAAGCGATATTATGTCCCTGAAACCCTGACGATCCAGAAGGCAATGGAATATGCCGGTTACCAGTTCGTTCGTTCCTGCGGGTGCCGGGGTGGCATTTGCGGGGCATGTGCCACTGTTTATCGTTTGGAAGGGGATTACAAGCTCTATTCCGGGCTTGCCTGCCAGACTGTGGTGCAGCCCAATATGTATCTCGTTCAGATCCCATTTTTTCCTGCCAACAAAGTGGCCTATGATATCGAAAAACTCCCTTACGATGTCACGGCTATTCAGACTATCTATCCGGAAACCTTCCGTTGTGTCCAGTGTAATGCGTGTACCAAGGTTTGCCCGATGGATCTGCAGGTCATGGACTACATGGCAGCAGCTATTCGGGGGGATATCGAGGCCGTGGCGGAAATGTCACGAAGCTGCATCATGTGCGGACTCTGCACCTCGCGATGCCCCGCGGAAACCAATCAATATAACATGGCAGAGCTTTGTCGCAGGCTGTATGGACGCTACGGGCAGAAGAAATCCGAGCAGGTGGCCAAGCGGGTAGAAGAGATCAAGGCGGGGAAATACACTCCCATGA
>JALTEW010000256.1 GCA_027073795.1 bacterium
TAAGGCATTTCCCTTATCAGAGGGTGCTTCGGTGGGGAGGCGGCATTTTGTGCTTCGCAGAGCTGACCGCCTTCCCCACGCATTTAATTCTTAAACATACCTGCGCCTATTGAGTCCTGTACTTTTTTTCTGCTTCCACCCCCTCTCAAAATACAAAAAAGCCAGAAAGATCCTGGCAGAAATTCGTTTCTGTCAATGCCTTCCTGGCTTTTGTTACACTACGCCTTAAAGTCTACGGCGATTTAATCACTTTATGTCAAACAGGGCCTTCTTACCCTCTTACTGAATCCTATCCCTTTTCTTTCTACCCTTAGGTTCTCCTAAGCATTTTACACACGCCTATCTACCACCCAAAAAAGAGGCTGTCAAGAGGAATGTTTGCCATGTTTGTCACGTTTACAGCTTTTGTATTTTCTCGACAGCGCCCTCGAAATGAGGGGCACAGGCCTCAAAGCGTGACACCACCTGCCCCAAGTCCTTGGCAATTTCGTGTTTCATTGAAACTGCCCTTTCTGCCTCAATCTCTTGCCTTATTTACACAGTAGACAGCAGAGAAAAAAAGGACCAATCCGATAATCGCCAGCAAATAAAAGGATGAATAATTCACAGGATTTCCATAGGCTGCTGAGCGAATGGCCTTTGAGGCATGGGTAAGCGGGAGAAGAAAAAGGATCTTCTGGGCCCAGACAGGGAGGCGGTTTACAGGAAAAAATGTGCCCCCAAGGAAGGCCATGGGTGTGATCACAAAGCTTGTAAGCATCGCCTGATCCGCATGGGATTTAACTAACATGCCCAGAGCAACGGCGAGTGAGGCAAATACAAAGCTGTTGAGCAATATGGGAATCCAGAAAAAGGGGCTGTCGTAAGAAAGCGAAACGCCAAACAACATGCCAAGAACGAGGATGACCATTATTGAGATAATAGCCCTGGTTATTCCTGCCAGAACCTCGGCGAAGACGTATGCGAAATTGTTTATGGGTGCCGCCTGAAATTCTTCAAATATATGCCAGTAGAACCTGGAAATATTGATTTCAGTTCCGATACCAAACGCCCTGGTCATACTGTTCATGGCGACAAGACCGGGTATCAGAAATTCCATATAGGTATGTCCTCCGATCTTTACTGACTTTCCCATGGCATACCCAAACGCAATGAGATAAAGGAGAGGAGAGACAGACATGGAGGCAATAATTTTTAGAAATCGTCTCTTCAGGATCAAGAGCTCCCTGTAATAAACCGCTATCCAGCCACGCATCATTTGACCTTTTTCCCGGTAAGGGCAAGGAAGGCATCCTCCAGGTTCACCCGCCTCAGCGAAAATCCCTCTTTCTGTATGGCGATGTACTTCCTTGCTTCCTCCCTTGTCTTGAAATAAACGCTTTTGATGTTATCATCGAGAACCTTGTCAATGGCCCATGTGCCCTGACGGGACATAAAGGCTTGAGGGGTGTCGATCGCAACAATCCTGCCTTCGTCCAGAAAAGCGACCCTCTCGGCAAGAAATTCAGCCTCTTCGATATAATGCGTGGTAAGAAAAATGGTAGTTCCGCCTTCTTTAATCATTTTTATAAGGGCCCATATACGTCTCCGAATACTGGCATCCAGGCCAACCGTGGGCTCGTCAAGAAAAAGGATCTTGGGAGAGTGGACAAGCGCCCTTGCAATCATGAGCCTCCTTCTCAGCCCGCCGGAAAGTTGTCCGACAAGGCTCTTTCCCCTGTCGCTTAGACCTACGTATTCCAGGAGTTCATGAATCTTTTTGGCCCGTTCTTTAGCTGGCATATGGAAGAGCCTGCCATGAATATCAAGGTTTTCATGGACTGTAAGCTCGCTGTCCAGGTTAATGGATTGGGGAACCAGGCCGAGCTGCTTTTTTGCCTGGATCTTATCTTTTTCAATATGAAATCCGTGAAGATAGGCGTCTCCTGAAGAAAGCCTTGTGAGTCCTGTTAAGATTCGAATCGTGGTAGTCTTTCCGGCGCCATTAGGTCCGAGATAGGCAAAGAGCTCTCCTTCATTAACCTTGAGATTTATCCCTTTAAGCGCCTCTGTGGTCTTATATTTTTTAACCACGTTGACAAGCTCGATCACCGACTTGTCACCTGGCCGGCCTGTTTTTGCCGGCGCAGCTTGCCGATATCCATCACCACGTCCTGCAGGGGCTGACGACGGATACGATGCGGCAGGGCAAGCTCTGCGGCAGTATCGATATCCGACTTAATGACCTGTGTCCGGCCATTGAAGGCAGCCAGGGTCTTTGCGGCCTTTAATATAATGATATCGCCACGATGGCCATCAACACCCACGTCCAGGCAATAGGAGGCGATTTCATAGAGGAGCATATGGTCAATTGTGACCCTTGGATAGAGGTCTCTGGCCTTTTCAATCCTATCCACCAACTTCTTTGATTCGCCTTCCCACTTTTTGCAAAATCCCTCTGGGTCTTCATCAAATGCCAAACGCCGCTCCATGATGGAGACCCTGGCCTTAGGGTCATTGATACCCTCGATGGTGACACAGAGGCCAAAGCGGTCCAGGAGCTGGGGTCTCAGTTCCCCTTCTTCGGGGTTCATGGTGCCCACAAGGGTGAACCGGGCGGGGTGAGAGAAACTCACCCCCTCCCGTTCAATGGTGTTGACTCCCATGGCCGCCGAATCCAAAAGCACGTCCACCACGTGGTCATCTAAGAGGTTCACCTCATCCACATAGAGGATCCCACGGTGGGCCGCTGCCAGAAGCCCTGGCTCAAGGCGTTTTTCACCCTTCTTCAAGGCCTCTTCCAGGTCCATGGTTCCTACCACCCGGTCTTCAGTGGCCCCAACAGGCAATTCCACAACGCGAATAGGCCTTTTAACAGTCTCAATCGGCCTCTTGTTAAGAATGGCATCCCTGCACTCGGTGCGGGGGCACTCGCGGCAAACATCCTCAGCCTCGCCAGGGGAAAGCTGAAAAGGGCAATCATTGACCACGTCTATAGCCGGCAGGATTTCCGCCAGGCCTCGAACGGCAGTCGACTTGGCCGTGCCCTTTTCACCCCTGATAAGCACACCAGAGAGGGTGGGATTGATGATGTTTAGGATCAGGGCCTGCTTCATCTTTTCCTGACCCACGATGGCTGAAAATGGATAAACAGATGTCTTTCTCATTTGATGTTCTCCTTTGCGATGTTTAAAAGGGTATCGGCCTTCAGGTCTTCGATACGGAAGTATTGCGCGTTCATGGTCCCGGCTAATGTTTGAGCCAGACCGAAGTGGACCAGCCCCTGGCTTTCGGTGTCGATTACGATGAACCGGATCCGGGATTCGGCTGAAAGACGTTCGGCAAGGTCAAGGGTCTCCTCCATGGGCCTTTTCTCTCCCAGGGCCACATTGGCCTTGCCATCGGTGATAACGATTGCGATGGGCCTGGCTGTTGGTTCACGCGTCAGGTAATTGCGCAATACCTCATAGGATTTGGCAAGACCAGCCGAAAGAGGGGTCTTGCCTCCAACAGGCATTTCTCTTAAAAGGCGGGCGGCAAGATCAATGGAAGATGTCGGGGGTAGATTTACAATGGCCTTGTCCTTACGAAAAGAGACCATGGCGATCCGGTCCCGCTTCTGATAAGCATCCAGAAGAAGCGACATGATCGCCCCTTTCGAGGCGGCCATCCTTCCCCTTGCGCCCATGGAACCGCTGGCATCTACTAAAAACAGGAGGAAATTTCCAACCCGCTTTTCCCTAATCTTTTCCCGGACATCATCTGGTCGTATGACCACGGCAAGACTGTTTCGATTCTCCCGCCGGAGCTGATAAGGGGCCGCTGCCCTGAGGGTGGCATCAAGTGCCACGTCACCCGTGTCACGAGAACCCGTGCTTTTAACATAACGCCCCTGTTTTTGGGCGCTCCTGCTTCGAGACCTTCGGCCTGAGCCCCGACGGAACAATCGGTCCTTGGGAGAGGTAAACCTTCTGACCTTGAAGGTCTCGCCTATATCAAAAACCTGCTCCATGGTGTCTCTTTGTTGGCTTTTACCCCTTTCCCGGCTGTCAGGTCTGGCATCACCTTTGCCTTTTGAGGGATTCGTTTCACCCGATTGGGGGTTTGCCCCATCTTGATGCCCCTGTTGTTGATGTTCGTGATTTTCCTGGGTTTCCCCCCGGTTATTTTCAGGGTGATCTTCACGATCCTGGGTGTCCTCCTGAGGCGGGGGCGGGGGAGGTGCAGGCTCCCTTCTTCGATGGGAAAGGACAAGTGGCGCAATCTTTAGGACGTCATCGGTTGCGACTTCGGGATGTCCCCTTAAGGCCGCCATAGCCCTTGCGGCCTGCTCGATTATAAGATCGGCGCGGTGTCCGGCCACGTTGTTTTCCAAGGCCAGTTCAGAGGCCAAGGAGCGAAGATGCTTTGGCATGTGGACCATTTTGAGCATCTGTTTTGCCTGTACGATCTCTCCTGCAATTTTTGCATTTTCTGCCTCAAACTGCCTGATGAGGTCCAAAGGGGACATATCGTAGGTCTCACGACGCTCCATAAGAAGAACGCGATCCTTCCTATCGGTTACGGCCTTTACCTCTACACACAAGCCGAAACGATCCAGGAGCTGGGGCCTCAGTTCCCCCTCTTCCGGGTTCATAGTGCCCACCAGGACAAATCTGGAGGCATGGGAAAGGGAAATGCCCTCCCGCTCAATTACATTCTGTCCGGATGCCGCTGCATCGAGGATGATATCAACAATATGGTCATCAAGGAGGTTAACCTCATCCACATAGAGGATGCCTCGATTGGCCTTTGCCAACAGGCCAGGCTGTATAACACGGGTCCCCTCTTTTACCGCCTTGCTAAAGTCAATACTCCCTGCAACCATGTCTTCAGTGGCGTTTAGAGGCAGCGTAACCACTGGGAGAGACCGTTGCATTACTTCGATGTGGTTATCTCTGCATCGGTCGCAAAGATGCTGGGGCCGTTCCGGGTCACAGTTATAAGGACAACCCTTTACAACAGCGATCTTTGGCAAAAGGGCAGCCAGGGCGCGAACCGTCGTGGACTTGGCAGTTCCCTTCTCGCCACGGATAAGGACCCCGCCAATACGGGGATTTATTGCGTTTAAAATCAGCGCCAGTTTGAGCTGGTCCTGCCCCACGATGGCTGAAAATGGAAATATTTTTTTAAACATCATCCCTCTCTTCGTTTAAAATCTGTAGTTGAAACCGCTGATCCAGGTTCGCGGCGGTGCAAGCCAGCCGTCACCATAGCGATAGGTTTTATCCGCAATATTTTTTACCTCGCAAAAAAATCCCAGCCGGCCGAATCTGCCTGCCATTCTTGTCGGGCTGTACTCAACTCTGAGATTTCCTATGATCCGTCCCGGAATCGAGGTCTTGTTGTCTGAGCGGGTGTACTGTTTGGATTCGTATTTCAGGTTTGCGATAATAGAAAGCTCCGGGGTCGGCCGGTAGGAAAGGTCAGCATACACCCGGTGCCTGGGCTTTGCCACTATCCAGCGCCTGGTATCCTTATCTATGGCCTCCAAATATGTGTAGGTCGTTTTCAGAGACAGATTGTTTGTGATCTTTACGTTCAACAGGATGTCTCCACCCTTGTAATTCACCTCACCAAAATTTTCATACCTGCCTATGCCATCGTCTCCAAGGACATAGGTGATACGGTCGGTAATACGGTTGTAAAAGAGAGATGCCCCGCATGAGAGGCGTTGCGATATTTCAGAAAAAAAAGAGAGGCTGAAATTATCTGTGGTCTCCATGTCAAGGCCTGGATTCGGTTCCTTTGTGCTGGTTTTATCATAGCGCTGGTAAAAAGAAGGGGTGTTATTCGTTCGGCTGTAGGTGAATGAAAGTGTCCTTTTGTCTTTTTTATACGATATCTTTGCCTCTGGATTGAGCGTTTTGCCAAATTCCGAATACACGGTTCCCCTTAGTCCAAGAGAAAGCATTACAGGAAACCTTTTAAGTGGGAGGGTATCCGCTGCAAAGAGGGAAACCGAATGTTCATCCCTGGAGGCAAAGCGGGTGCCTTCAGCTCCTCCCCACCGAAACGCAGCGCCATAGTTTAGGGTTCCCCATTTCTCCAGGGCATGGGACGCAGAGAGATCCTCGCCGAATTTCTTAACTGAAATGGAATTGTCGATGCCCCTGTCAGGGTCCCTGTTTTTTGTTTCAGCATCGTTTAAAAAGGTTTCACTAACTATCCCTTTTGCCGCTGCGCTCAAGGCATATGAAAACATTTCGCTTTCTTTTCTATAATGAGGGGTGGGGTATTCCGGCCGGCCGCTCAAGCCACGTTCATCTTTCAGATAATCTACGGAAAGTGCAAGGCTCAGATCCTTTTCTGGTCTGTATTCGATCTTGCCGCCGCCCCTCCTCTTTTTTCGGTCATCGTTGACTTGGTATCCCCCGGTGTAGTCATATCCGGCGGATACACTGATACCAAGGGCCCCCTTGGTGGCGCGGCAGTTGGCGCTGTAATGGGATGTGTCGAGATTGCCCCAATAGGATTTTATGTTTCCATTGAAGACATTGATCTTCTTGGTAAAAATCAAAATAACACCGCCGCTCGCGTCATCGCCGTACTTCATGGCGCCCTTGCCCCGGTAGATCTCAATCCTTTCCACATTCTCCAGGGACACGAGGTCGAATTTGACAAAGCCGTGGCTGGAGGTGGGATCGTTAATGGGCCTGCCGTCTAACAGGACCTTCACCTTGTGGGAGCCGTGAATGGATACAAACGACCCCCCTGCCTTCACGCCGGGCACCTGGTTGAGCACATCAGAAATCTTCTGGACATTCATCCTTTTTATCTCGTCTGCGGTGATGACGATAACATCTGTCTTTCCATCGGCAAAAACCGAGCCAGTATATAGGATTACCCCTAAAAAAACAACCGCAAGCACGCTTGATAGCCTGCCGTTCAGGATCCTCGCTTTCCTACTCCGTAAGCTCTTCAATCTTACCTTCCACCTCCAGGTATGCCTTGCGCAACTCGTTTTCCATGTCTGCTTCCGCATTCCACATCCCCCGCTTGATCGCCTCCTGAAGCTTTTCTAACATGTTTTGAAGGGTGTAGGGGTTTACCTCCTTCATCCACCTTTGCATCTCAGGGTCAGGGGCAAAGGGGAGCCCGCCGCGGGTTGGTCGCTGATTTGCATTATACTTCTGCTACCACACCTTTTAGCTTTTCCTTGACCTCTTTCATCATCTCTCCCCAATTCTCCACGTCTTCAGAGGTCAGGATATCTACAGAGCCGCCCTGGAAATCCCCTTCGATGTCACCCATCCTTTCCTCTATCCAGCCCTCTATTTCCAGGTAACGCTCCTTGAGTTGCTCGAGCACCCCAGGATCGGCCTGCCACAGCCCCCGACTCTCGGCCTCAAGCAGCCTTCGGCCGATCTCCTCAAGGGCCCAGGGGTTATTCTCCTCAAAGAACTTCCGGTTTTCCTCATTCAAGACAAAGGTGCGGGCAATATCGTCAAATATCCAGTCATCCACCTCCTGGGTAGTCGCCTCCCAGCCATAGACGCGGCCGATCCGTTTTGATATATCACCTGCGCCCTTATAGCCGTGGCGCTTCATTCCCTCTATCCATCTCGGATTGAGAAGCTTTGTCCGGACAACACGCCTGACCTCATCTTTAAGGTCTCTTACCTCCACATGCTCAGGCTCTCTGGTGTCCCCATAATAGGTCTTTACCTCCCTGCCGGAGATTGTCCTTGCTGCGGCGG
>JALTEW010000257.1 GCA_027073795.1 bacterium
CTTGACATCCCGTTCTTCCAGAAGATCTGGGATGAACCTCTTGAAGCCCTTCCTGCAAAATTTCAACATACACCCTATCGCAGGATTGTGGAAAAGGGTGTGGAGGTATTTCAGAAAGATTCATTTGCCTCTTTAGACAGGGCCATGATGGAACACCGGCTGGCTTTTCACCATGAGACTCGGAGCGTAGCCATGGGAATTGAACCCCTCATCTCCTATCTATTTTTTAAGGAGGCGGAAACAAAGGTGCTGCGGATGATATTGGTTGGAAAGATGAACCGGATTGATGCCGAGATCCTAAGGGAGTTTATTCCAAATGCCCTTGGCTGAAATAGGAGCTATTGGTAATAGAGAGGCCATTCTTTGCTTGCAGGCTGTGGGTGTTTCCATTCTTCCGTCAAAAACGGCGCGTGAAGCCAGGAGTGCCTTTCGCACCATGGTTAAAAGCGGATTTGCCATTATTCTCATTACCGAGTCTATGGCAGAACTCATCAAGGACGAGATAGAGGACTATTATGCGAGTACCTTGCCCGCTGTCGTGGTTATCCCAGACAATACGGGGAGCAAGGGTACAGGGCTTCGGCATATTGAAGAGGCTGTGATTAAGGCTGTAGGTGCAAATATTTTTTCTGAAAGTGAGGAATAGGTAATGGACCAAGGCATTATAGTAAAGGTTTCGGGGCCTTTGGTTGTTGCTGATGAGATGAAACACGCGAGGATGTATGATGTGGTGCGTGTGGGAGAGCAGCGGCTTGTAGGTGAGATTATAGAAATACACGGGGATCTGGCCTCAATACAGGTTTATGAAGAGACAGGAGGCATTGGACCTGGAGAGCCTGTTTACCTTACGGGCCAGCCTCTGAGCGTGGAGCTTGGACCAGGGCTTATTGAGTCCATCTATGATGGTATTCAGAGGCCTCTTGACGTGATTCAAAAAAGGGTTGGTGATTTTCTTTTCAGGGGAGTTGATGCTCCCGGGCTTTCGAGAGAAAAGAAGTGGGCTTTCAAGCCGTTGAGAAAACGTGGCGAAAAGGTTGTAGGGGGAGATATCATTGGGGAGGTTCCCGAAACCGAGGTGGTGAGCCATAGGATTATGGTGCCTCCCGGGCTGTCCGGAGAAATTGTTTCAATTGAGAAGGGAAACTTTACCGTTGAAGAAGTCGTTTGCAAAATCAGGGATGGTCAAGGAAAAATACATGACATTTCATTGATGCAGCGTTGGCCTGTGAGGATTCCTCGGCCTTATGAAAAGAAACTGGTTCCGATGGAGCCTCTCGTTACTGGTCAGAGGGTGGTGGACGCCTTTTTCCCCGTGGGTAAGGGAGGAACAGCCTGTGTGCCGGGGCCCTTTGGAAGCGGAAAAACGGTGATTCAACACCAACTTGCCAAGTGGGCAGATGCTGATGTTGTTATCTATGTCGGGTGCGGAGAACGCGGGAACGAGATGACAGATGTCTTAATGGAATTCCCTCAGCTTCTTGACCCCCAGACTGGAAAGCCCCTGATGAAACGCACGGTTCTGATAGCCAACACCTCGAACATGCCAGTTGCGGCGAGGGAAGCCTCTGTTTATACGGGCATTACTATTGGTGAGTATTTCAGGGATATGGGTTATCAGGTAGCCCTTATGGCAGATTCCACATCCCGATGGGCGGAGGCAATGCGCGAGATATCTGGGCGTCTTGAGGAGATGCCTGGTGAAGAAGGGTATCCTGCATACTTGGGAACCAGGATAGCAGAGTTTTATGAGCGATCCGGGCGGGTGATTTGTAAAGGATCCGATGAACGAATGGGTTCATTGACCACAATTGGTGCTGTATCTCCACCGGGCGGGGACTTGTCTGACCCGGTGGTTCAGGCAACCCTGCGTGTGGTAAAGGTTTTCTGGAGCCTGGAGGATAAGCTGGCCTATCAACGCCACTTCCCTGCAATCAGCTGGCTCAACAGTTATTCCCTGTATCATGACAATTTGAGTGATTACTTCAGGAATGAGGTTCATGAAGATTTTGCCGAGTTGCGTCAAAAAGCTGTACGGCTTCTCCAACAGGAAGAAGAACTAAGCGAGATTGTCAAGCTTGTGGGAGTTGATGCCCTTTCACCCTCTGACCGCTTGATTTTGGAAACTTCACGCTCCCTGAGAGAGGATTTTCTTCACCAAAACGCCTTTCACGAAATTGACACATATTGCTCTCTGGAAAAATGTTATTTACTTCTTCGCTTGATTATGTTTCTCCACGAGAAAAACGAGCAGCTTTTGCATAAGGGGATTTCTTTCAAAGAAATTCAGGAGATGAAGGT
>JALTEW010000258.1 GCA_027073795.1 bacterium
GCCCCTTGCGGCTTGAGTGGGGATTCAACCTGAACAAGAAAAATGATGAGAAGCAAAGCGTCATGGAATTTACCGTGGGGCAATTTTTCTAAGTATCATGAAGGAGTAAAGCATGAAATTACAGGGGCTACTTGCAAAAAAAGGGATCGTTGTTGCCATGGTTTTAATGCTAAGTGTGGGGTCAGGGGTGTTGCTTTCACCCTCGTTGGGCTGGAGCCAGGCACCCATGAAATTTGGATACATAGATATGGAGAAGGCAGTTAATGACAGTAAAGCCGGCAGGGAAGCGAGGAAGAAGTTTGTCGAATACATGAAGAAAAAGCGGGCTGAGTCTGAAAAGAAGAAACGTGACCTCGACTCTATGAAGCAGATTCTTGAAAAACAAGGGGCCTTGCTGGCAGAGGATGTCAGGATCCAGAAAGAGCGGGAGTACCAGAAGAAGGTGAGGGAATATCAGCTTTACCTGAAGAACCTGAGAGATGATGCCCGGACCACGGAGATGGAAATGTCGAAAAAAATTATCCGGGAGATTCAGCAGATTATCTTCAGTTACGCAAAAAGGGAAGGCTACGCCATGATTTTTGAAAAATCAAGGAGCGGTTTGCTCTATGCCTCTGATCCTCTGGACCTTACCGATACGATTATCAAGATTTACGATCAGGAGTATTCGAAGAAGAAGTAAGGGAAAGTTTTTTACCCTCTGATACAGGAACCCAGAACTCAATGGATGAAAAAGCGCCTATTTCCCTGAAAAAAATTGCCGATTATCTTGGAGCAGAACTTTTAGGGGACCCGGAGATAATTATTTCAAGGTTAGCCCCCGTAGAAAAAGCTACTGAGGGAGAGATCTCCTTTCTTTCCGACCCCAGGAAGGCGCGGCTTTTACAGATGACGAAAGCCAGCGCCTTGATTGTTCCTAAAGGTGTTTCGATTAAGGGGAAGGCCCTCTTGATTGTCGATAATCCTTATGTAGCCTTTGCTAAGGTGCAATCCCTCTTTTTTCCGGGGCTACAATCAACAGGAGAGATAAGCCCTCTCGCCTACATTCATCCCAAAGCACATCTTGGTGAGGATGTGACAGTTAAGCCCTTTGCCTGCATCGAGAAGGGCGCCCGGATTGGGGATGGGAGCATCATTTTCCCGCATGTTTTCATTGGAGAAGAATCAGCTGTCGGAAAGGCATGTATTATCTATTCGGGAGCAAGCATTTACCATGGGTGCCGGTTGGGTGATCGCGTGATCCTTCATAGTGGCGTGGTGATTGGATCGGATGGATTTGGTTATGCCTGGGATGGTAAGAAACAGGTTAAGATTCCACAGGTCGGAGGGGTGGTTATTGGAGATGATGTAGAGATAGGGTCGAACACAACAGTTGACCGGGGCACCCTGGAAGATACAGTGATTGGAAATGATGTAAAGATAGATAACCTTGTTCAGATCGGGCATAATGTAAAGGTAGGAGATCATTCCATCCTTGTTTCACAAGTGGGCATCGCAGGTAGTACAGAGATCGGAAAGGGAGTAATACTGGCGGGACAGGTGGGTGTGGCAGGGCATCTAAAGATAGGGGATCATGTCAAGGTAGGCGCGCAATCAGGAATACATAAGAATATGAAAGATGGTGAGGTGGTGTCTGGGAGCCCTGCCGTGCCTTATAAGACGTGGCTCAAGACATGTGCGGTGGTGCCGCGGTTGCCTGAAATACGACAAAGGGTTAAAAAAATGGAAGAGAGAATAGACAGGATTGAAAAGAAGTTTGCAGAACTTGATTCCAGGGGGCGCAAATGATTTCTATTGAAAGAATTCAAACGCTTTTGCCTCATGGGTATCCCTTTTTACTTGTTGATCGCGTTCTTGAGATAGAGCGGAACAGGCGTATTTTGGCCATCAAGAACGTTACGGTGAATGAGCCCTTTTTCCAGGGCCATTTTCCTGGCCGTCCCATCATGCCAGGCGTGTTGATTCTGGAGGCGATGGCCCAGGCAGGCGGGATTCTGGCCTTTGAAACGATAGAGGAAGATGTGAAAGACCGGGCTGTCTATTTTATGGGTATCGACAAGGCAAAATTCAGGCGAATCGTTGTCCCGGGAGACCAACTTTTTCTGGAGACCACCATCTTGAAACGGCGCGGGGTTTACTGGTCATTTCAATGCCATGCACGTGTGGAAGACAATATTGTAGCCGAAGCACAGATGCTGGCAGCATTAGAGAAAAAGTAGAGAAGAGAGGAAACATTGTTAAATATACATCCAACAGCCATTATATCTCCAGAGACAACTCTGGGGCGGGATGTGGAAA
>JALTEW010000259.1 GCA_027073795.1 bacterium
TGGGGGATGTGAGGAACAAGGCGGATTGGGAAAGGTGTCTTGAGGGCATTGATGCTGTTTTTCATTTTGCGGCGTATCAGGATTATCTGCCGGATTTTTCCACCTTTTTCCATGTAAATGCCGTTGGAACAGCGCTGTTGTATGAAGTGGCGGTAGAAAGGAAGATCGATCTTAAAAAGGTTGTTGTGGCAAGCAGTCAGTTTGTGCAGGGGGAAGGCCTTTATCTGTGTCCATCATGTGGGGAGCGGTTTGGACCCTTGATGAGACAGGATGAACAGTTGAGGAAGGGGATATGGGACCACCTCTGCCCGAAGTGTGAGAAGCCAATGAACTGGCAATGGACCCCGGAAGATCACATTTCCCCCCCCAACGCCTATGCCATGGCAAAATATTCGCAGGAGATGCAAGCTGTTACATTCGGACGGCGCTATGAGATCCCTTCTGTGGCGTTAAGATATTCCATCGTCCAGGGGCCCAGGCAATCTTTTTATAACGCATACAGTGGGGCATGTAGGATATTTTCGTTGAGCTATTATTTTGAGAAGCCACCCACGATTTATGAAGATGGGGAACAGTGCAGGGATTTCGTCAATATCCATGATGTGGTTCGGGCAAACCTGTTGGCCCTGGAGAATCACGGGATGGATTACCAGGTATTTAATGTGGGCGGTGGAAGGGCGTGGACAATCAAGGAATTTGCCCGGATTGTGCGTGAAGAGGTCCAGAAATATAAATCGGATCCCCTACCGGAAGCCGAAGTGCCCGGCTTGTACCGCTTTGGGGATACCCGGAATGCTTGTTCCGATATTTCGAAGATAAAGAAATATGGCTGGGAACCGCAATTTTCCCCCGTTGAAAGTGTGAAAGAATATGTAAACTGGCTTTACGAGCAGGATAATGTGGAGGACATCATAGAATACGCCATGAAGAGCATGAAGGATTTGAATGTTGTGCGCGCCACGGAAAAGGTTTGAGGAATCAAATTATGACCTGGTATTTTGTCCGGCATGGGGAGATAGAGTCCAATCTAAAGAAGGTCTATGCCGGGTGGAGTGAAGAGGGGTTGACGGAGGAGGGCATCAGGCAAGCGCGGGATGCCGGTCTGAAATTAAAGGATTACGCGATTGATGCGATTTATTGCAGTCCCTTAAATCGCACGATTCAAACGGCGGAAATTATTGGAGATATCCTGAGGATAAAGCCAATTCCGGAGGAAAGTTTTAAAGAATTGAGAATGGGAGTCTGGGAAGGCTTAAGCGAAAAGGCCATCGCGAAAGATTATCCGAGGGAATGGGGAATTTGGAATACCAGGCCGGCGGAACTTATCCTTGGCGGCAGAGAGACTTTGCATGAGTTGCTGGAAAGGGTTTTGGGGGGGATTAAACGCATTCGAAATAATTTATACGGGAAGAATGTGGTGATTGTGACACATGTGGCCATTATTCGTGTTCTATTGCTCCACGCGCAAAAAATAGATCTAAACCGGTATCGGACCGTTCCCATACCCAAAAATGGGAAAATTTTTGAAATGGACGTCGGGGCGTTCTGTAAATGACCACCGTTTTGATCATCGGGGCCAGTGGGTATATCGGTAAACACCTTTGGAGGTTGTTTTTAGGAAAGGAAGATGTTTTTGGCACATATTTTAGAAATCCTATAATTTTGAATGGTAGCACCGCCAGTGTGTTCCTCGATATACGCGATAAGAGGCTGGTTGACAAGACGTTTAGGGAGATCCGGCCTGGTGTTATCTATCATTTAGCGTATGATCCACAAGATCTGAAAGGTGTCATTGTTGACGGAATCGAAAATGTTTTGCTGGCTAAAAGAGAATGGTGCCCTGAGGCAAGGATGATATATCTTTCAACCGATGCGGTATTTGATGGAAAAGCAGGGCCATATAGGGAAAGCGATATCCCTTCACCTGTTTGGCCTTACGGTAAAGCCAAAAGAATGGCTGAAATGGCAGTCAGGTCCTTTGGTGGAATGGTCGTGAGAACGTCCCTTGTTTATGGTTTGAATCCAATGGATTCCAGGACGTTAATTTTGAAGAATGGATTGGAGACGGGTGAGTTTAAATATTCCTATTTTACGGACGAGATTCGCTGCCCGATTTATTTAGATGATTTATGTAACGCCCTGTTTGAATTGGCGTATAACGATGCTAATGAAATAGATACCCTTCATATTACTGGGCCTGAGGCGATGAGCCGGTATGAATTTGCGTGTAAGCTGGCTTGTTTTTTGGGGTACGATTCAAAAAAGATTCCTCGTGGAACCCATTCAGATGA
>JALTEW010000260.1 GCA_027073795.1 bacterium
TGTACCGTGCTCTCCAGCACCGCTTAATGGGTTCAAGAAAACGGACAGGTAAATATACCAACCTGATTGGGGTTGAACACATTGACAAGGTCATCCATATCGATCAGTCCCCCATTGGCCGTACCCCTCGTTCAAATCCAGCCACTTATACTGGGGTTTTTACATACATCCGGGAGCTTTTCGCCAACCTTCCGGAGTCACGTATGATGGGATATACCCCTGGGCGATTCAGCTTCAATGTCCGGGGCGGTCGCTGCGAGGTCTGCAAAGGGGAAGGTATCATCAAAATCGAGATGCACTTTCTCCCCGATGTCTATGTCCCCTGCGAATCCTGCAAGGGGAAACGCTATAACGCCGAAACCCTTGATATCCGATACAAGGGAAAAAACATTGCTGAAGTCCTGGATATGACAGTCAACGAGGCCTGTGAGTTTTTTGCTGCCGTGCCATCCTTGAAGTCAAAACTCGAGCTGCTTCGTGACGTAGGAATGGGATATATCCATCTTGGGCAACCCGCCACAACCCTCTCCGGTGGAGAGGCCCAACGAATCAAGCTTTCACGCGAACTGGGCAAACGGGCTACGGGCAGAACCCTTTACATCCTTGATGAGCCGACCACCGGTCTCCATCTCGCTGATATCGAAAAGCTTCTCTATGTCCTGTCCCGCCTCGTTGAAATGGGGAATACCGTCGTCGTCATCGAACACCAGATGGATGTCATCAAGTCCGCTGACCATATCATCGATCTGGGACCTGAGGGAGGTAACCAAGGCGGGGAAATCATTGCCGAGGGAACACCGGAAGAAATCGCCCGCATTGAATCTTCTTACACAGGGCAGTTTCTCAAGAAAGTTCTTCACTTGTCCTGAGATAGTGGGTGCCCATCATTCCAAACCCATGGTATAAAAAATTTATGGACATGATGGGTTCCTCCCTTGCTTTGTTGGTATTGCAATGGATGATACCTGATTGTCTCCTCTCTTTAAACCCACTTCAGGTACCCAAAAAACCGGATGAACCCTAATTTTTATTACACTTGACCCGATATTCCCAAGATGTTACTTTTTATTTACCCTTACGGGACAATACAGACTCAAACTTATAAAAGATAGGGGGGTGTGATGAAAAACATAATATCAGGCTTCCTTTTTTTCTGTCTTATTTTCTCACAGACCCTGGCAGAAGCGAAAACAACCTCTCAATCACAAGCCTCCCCTTTACGCAGAAGCATGGCTCAAAAAAACAACGCCTTCGCCGTAGATCTCTACAAAAAGCTTGCCCAAAAGGGTGGCAATATCTTCTTTTCACCCTTCAGTATTTATGACGCCTTGGCCATGACCTTTGCGGGTGCACGCGGTAGAACGGAAGCGCAAATGGCCCGTGTTCTTCATATTACATCTCCCCAGGAGGTATTCCACCCCGCGTTTTCCAGCCTGATAAACGTCATTAAAGCCACTCCCGTGGAAAAGGCGTATAAGCTTCATATCGCCAATGCCCTTTGGGGACAGAAGGGGTACAGGTTTCTCCCGAACTTTCTCACCCTGGTGAATAAATATTATGACGGGGGGTTTCACCTGGTGGATTTCGTGCACGACAAGGCAGGAACGATGAAAAGAATCAACCGGTGGGTGGAGAAAAAAACGGGGAATAAGATCAAGGACCTGATCAGGAATGGGGACATCAACTTCCTCACCCGGCTTGTCCTGACCAATGCCATCTATTTCAAGGGTCGATGGGCAACAAGGTTTAAAAAGGAAAACACCCGTTCCGCCCCGTTTTATCTGTCGGGGGGAGAGAAAACAGATGTTCCTATGATGAGCCAGAAGGGTAGATTCCCCTATTTCGAGGACAAAAGCCTTCAGGTCCTCGAACTGCCATACACGGGAAACGACCTCTCCATGGTCATCTTCCTGCCAAAAAACCCCGTGAATCTCAGAAAAATTGGGACACAATTAAGTGTTTCGAAACTTCGGACTTTTCTTTCAAGATTACAAAAAAGAAGGGTCGCTGTCACCCTTCCAAGATTCAGGTTGAAGACGCGGTATTACCTTGGCCCGATACTCGGTTCCATGGGAATGCCGAACGCCTTCTCACCTGTCGCGGATTTTTCCGGGATGTCTGGAAATAAGGAACTGAAAATCGCCAAGGTCATCCACCAGGCATACGTGGATGTAAACGAAGAGGGAACAGAAGCAGCCGCCGCCACGGCCGTGGTCATCCGGTTAAAGGCCATGATACGCAACCCTGTCTTCCGGGCCGATCACCCCTTTTTGTTCGCAATGATTCACAAAAAGACTAACTGCATTCTTTTCATGGGGCGCGTAATGAATCCCACAAAATAGAAAGGACTAAGTGCCGAGGACTGAGTAAAACAGTCTATCTGGTGGGTCTGGTCGGTAACAATGGTGAAGAGCGAAAGGCTCTTCTGTGATTTTTGCGTATTTGAGCACTCTTGGAGCCTTTAGCCTCTGTCTCTAACCCCCCCGCCTAAAATCTACAGGCAGCGATAGTCCCGTGGTTTGAAATAGGTCTCCAGTAATTCCGGACGTTCCTCAATCTCACCCAAGATCTCTCTCATGGCGGCAACCATCTTGGGCTGATCGCCGGGAAGCTGACCATTCAAATCCACCAGGTTGGAAATATGATCGGACAGAAACTCGCTGTGAACCTTCAGGTTTTCTACGAGTGTCAGGGTTTCTGTAAGAATGGTTCTTGGAGATGCCGGTGTGAAAAGCCCCTCGCTGATCTGCTCGAAGATAGGGGTACCTGGATAAGGTACCAGGGTACGGACACGGATGAAGTCAGGATCAATGGCATTCAGGACCTCGGCAGTTCCCAGGGCATGCGCCTGTGAGTGGTCTTCTCCCCCGATCCCTAACAAGACATATAACGAAAGCTCGAACCCCGCCTTCAAAGCCTTTTGTCCACCTTCGATCATCTGCTCAGGCGTCGCACCTTTTTTGATAAACGCGAGGAGCCCCGCATCGCCTGTCTCCAGCCCCACATGCAGGCGTGTCAACCCTGCCTCGCGCAGGGCGATCAGGTTTTCCAGCTTCTTCCTTCCAACGGTTCTTGCCCGTGCATAGGACGTCACACGCTCGATATGCGGAAACTGCTCGTAGAGATAACGCAATACCTCGCACAGATCTCGCGTCTTCATAACCAGGCTGTTTGAATCCCCGATAAAAACCCTCTTGACATCTGGACCGTAAAAAGCGCGGGCCGCATCGATATCCTTCTTGGTCTCCTCGACAGACTTTATTTCAAACCGTTCCTCTTTATACATGCCACAAAAGGTGCACCGGTTCCACGGACATCCCCGCGTCGCGCGAATCAGGACGCTGTATGCCTCGCTTGGAGGTCGGTAGGGTGGCATATCATAGGGTAAAAACATTTTATCACCTCACTTTAAAAAAACTTAAGGCCTTATTTGAGTCAAGTCAATGGGCAATTCGAAAAATGCAAATCGCCATCTCGTTCTACAGTCCCAGCTCCTCGTCGATCCCCCGCATGGCCTCAAGGCTGATAACCGCAAATTCAGGAAGGGGAATGTCGATCTTCTCACACAACCGGATAAGGTCCCTGTTCACACTGCGGGCAAACCCCTTTTCCTTCATCCGCTTGGTAATGGATTTAGGTTTGACACTCTTCAATTTCTTATCAGGATAAACAAGCGCCGTCGCCGTAATCAGACCCGTAATACATTCCGAGCAGGTGATGGCAAAATCAAAACGTGTCTTTCGCTCGATCCCCAGAGCCTCTGCGTTGTGCGCCAGAATGGCATCGATCATATCCTGAGGGAATCTTCTCTCCTTCAAAATCTCTGCCGTCTTCTTGCCGTGTTCCCCCGGTGATTCATACGTTTCCTCATAATCGAGGTCGTGAAGAAGTCCCGCAATCCCCCACTTATCCGGGTCCTCGCCAAAACGCTCGGCCAAACTCCGCATAATCGCCTCCGTTGCGAGGGAATGCTTGATAAGATTCTCCTGGTGGACATAAGACTTGAGAAGCTTTAGCGCCTCTTCCCTGGTGACCGGCACCGACTGTTTTTCCTCCGCCATGATTATCTCCTTTTTTTGCCTCTATTTTACAACAACCGTCAAGGAATACAAGAAAACGCTGCGCGCCCTATAAGTTCCTTTCAAATGATTTCAAGGCAAACCGGTAGCGTGAACGCTCGCGCGTTCCCGGCCTTTTCCCCATAACCTCTGCGGCCCCGTGCGGAAATCCCTTCCATCGCCGACTTCCTGATTTCTCTACAAATGCACCGGATTTACCTTGACAACACGCATTTAAGAAAGATAATTTAAGCGATTTTTACAATGTAAACAAAGGAGACAAACAAGAACAGGTTTTACAACACCTCTATTGCTATAAAAAAACAAGGAATGCGCCAATGGATCGACTGAAAATTCCTGAAAATGTGAGCGAATGGAATGCCCTGGGAAAAGATTACCTACCAGGGCATATGGATGTTGAAATCCTGTCCGTGGACCCGGATGAGGTGCGTGCGCGCATGAAAGTAAGGAAGAAAATGTGCGCGCCGAATGGGTTTTTGCATGCCTCTTCTGTGATTGCACTTGCTGATACCGCCTGCGGGTATGCAACCATTAACAGTCTTCCGAAGGGGGCAAACGGGTTTACAACCATCGAACTGAAAACCAACTTTATCGGCACGACGCTGGAAGGGGATATAAGCTGCGTCGCCAGATTTTTACATAAGGGGCGCGTCACTCATGTTCTGGACGCCGAGGTCAAGGTGGCTAACACCGGTAAAACCATCGCCTTTTTTCGCTGCACCCAGATGATACTTTGGCCTAAGGGGAAGGATCCCCTGAAGCAGGCAAAATCAGAATTCCGTTCGCTGTCTGAGTGAGGCGCTAAGGGTCTGGGTATCAATAAATTCAATGTCTCCCCCAACCGGTATCCCCTGGGCGAGACGAGTTAATTTGATGTTAAAGGGTTGAAGGCGTTTCTGAAGATACAGGGCCGTCGCGGTCCCGCTAGCATTGGGATTTGTAGCGAGGATAATCTCACTGACAGGTTCGTGCCGCAACCTCTCAAACAATTCCTCGATCTTTAATTTTTCCGGCCCCATCCCCTGCAAAGGGTCGATACTGCCATGAAGCACATGGTAAAGGCCGTGAAAAGCACCCGTTTGTTCAATAGCGATAAGGTCATTTGGGTCCTCTACCACACAGAGAATATGTGGATCGCGTTTTGGGCTCCTGCAGATGGGGCACAACTCATCATCCGAAAGATTGAAGCATTTCTTGCAGAGCCGAAGGTTTTCCTTTACAGCCTTAATAGCATCTGACAGGTTATCGCCGTACTGTCTTGAGGCATGCAGGATATAAAACGCCATACGCGTGGCGCTCTTTCTACCGATACCGGGAAGGTCGCTCAACAGATCAATCAGCCTGACGATAGTTTTTGGATAGGGATCCACAAAATCTCCTAAAAAAGCCCAGGAATTGACATGCCGCCGGTAAGCTTTTTCATCTCTTCCGCCATCATCTCCTGGGACTTGTGCAGGGCATCATTGGCGGCAGCAACGATCAGATCCTGAAGCATTTCCACATCCTCGGGGTCCACCACGTCAGGCTCTAACAAAATGGAAAGAATCTCCTGCCGACCATTGACCTGAACCTTGACCATTCCCCCTCCAGAAGTGGATTCCACAATCCTGTCCGCCAGTTGATCCTGAATCTCTGCCATTTTGGCCTGCATTTTCTGGGCCTGTTTCATAATATCTGACAATTTTGCGCTCATGCTTCCTCCTTTGACTTCTTTCCAATAGGTTTAACCTCCACCAAGCGCCCCCCCAGTATTCCCAAGACATCTTTAACAGCGGGGTGTTCCCTGATCTCGCCGCGCGTCGGACGAGTGTTTTTTTTACCCGGGAATGCCTTTTGTGGTCCACCCTCTTTACAAACAACCCTTCCAACTTCTCGCCCGGAAAATTCCTCCAATAATGACTTAAGCTGCTCTCCCTTCTCGGGGCTTTGTAAAAGCTTTAGAGAAAAAGACTGGGGAGGGAACAGAATTTCAGCCACTTTCCCTTTCCACCTGAAACCGGAAGCCTCCGAAAGCTGGGCGGAGAGCGCCATTGCCTTTCGTTTGACAAACTTGAGAAACCCCTCAAAAAAACCTTCATCTGACTTTTCTGAAGGTTCCTTTCTCGCTGGATGAGGGCTTGTGCCCACAGAAGGTAACGGCTTGGGAACCGGTGGCTGTTTTTCAAGTTTGTCTTCAACAGGCCTGTTTTCATAACGAGGGGGGGTGTCACCCTTCCCGGCCAGTTTTTCTTCCAGCCGCTTTATCAGGGCACTCACGGAAACCGCCTGGTTCAGATGTATCATCCGGAGAAGGGCAGCTTCCAGCCCGATACGCGCGTATTCGCTTTGCAGGATAAATCGCTCCCTGTCATGAAAAACCTGAATCCACTGCTCGATCTGTTCAAGGGAAACAGATTGGATCTTATCCCGCATCTGGCGAATTTCTTCGGGTCCTCTCTCCATCGCGACACTCCGGTCTCCAGCCGCCTTAAGCAGAAGCAGGTCGTGAAGGAAAAGAAGGAAAGAGCGGTAGAAATAGGCAAGGTCGGTTCCCGCATCCATTAGCTCATGAATCAGGGTCAGGAGCTCTTCGGATGCCTGCCTGACGATACAGTCGAGAACTCTCATCATGACCGTACTGTCTACCACAGAAAGAACTGAACGGGCGTCCTCAATGGATATTTTTCTGTTATCTGAAATTAAAAGAAGCTGGTCAAGCACCACTTCAGCATCCCGAAGGCTCCCGGTAGCCTCACGTGCCACAAGCATCAGGGCCTTTTCATCCGCCTCAAATCCCTCCCGTTCAACGATCTTCTTCAAGTGTGACACCATGAGTTGAAAAGGAATCCGTCTGAAATCATACCTCTGGCAACGGGAAAGGATCGTTAGAGGGATCTTGTGAGGTTCTGTCGTGGCAAGAATAAACACCACATGCTCCGGCGGCTCTTCCAGGGTCTTCAACAGGGCGTTGAAGGCCCCCTTGGAGAGCATGTGGACCTCGTCAATGATGTACACCTTGTAGCGGACGCTGACGGGCAGATATGCCACGGTTTCCTTGAGCTTTCGTATCTCGTCGACGCCGTTGTTGGACGCCCCATCAATCTCATGGATGTCAAGGTTTGTCCCATGGGCTATTTCCCTGCACGCGGGACATTCACCGCAGGGCTCGGGCGTGGGCCCCCTTTCACAATTCAGGGCCTTAGCAAGAATCCGCGCCACGGAGGTTTTCCCGACACCCCTTGGGCCACAAAAGAGAAAGGCGTGAGCTACACGGTTTTGCTGTATGGCATTTTTCAGCGTTTTTGTAATGACCTGCTGACCAACAACCTCTTCAAAGGTTTGAGGGCGCCATTTTCTCGCGAGGATCAGGTAAGACATCCTATTACCCACTGGAAGGGTGAACCGACTGGATAGTCAGGCACTCCCGCGGCACACATAAGATCCCCCTACCGCTGCTTCCTTCCGGACCTGACGGGGTTCGCGGGTTTATGTTGCGCAGGACCCGACTATCCAGGCCATTCACCCTTGAATACCTATGGCGGAGAGAGAGGGATTCGAACCCTCGGTACCCCTTATGGGGGTACACACGATTTCCAATCGTGCTCCTTCGGCCAGCTCGGACATCTCTCCTCCTATTAAAAATTATTATATCACACCTACATTCGATGTGAAAACACTATGGCGGAGAGAGAGGGATTCGAACCCCCGGAGCACAGATGCGCTCAGTTGATTTCGAATCAACCGCCTTCGACCAGCTCGGCCATCTCTCCACTTGAGTTTCTTCTTCTAACATACAAACCGGAAAAGTGTCAATTCATGGCCCCAAAAAACTGTGTGAGTTATCAAGAGTTAGTTACATTCGCAAAAGGTCAGGATTGGACGGCAAGGGTGGGGCCTTTTATTTGAAATGTTCCCCATTTATCCCATGTCTTTTTGATATCAATCTCAAATACCCGTGGCTCCACACTCTGCTGAATACGAAGGGAGGCATGTGTAGAAAGGTCCAGTACTTCCGGTTCATCCATCAATTTTCCTGACTTTTCAAACAATAAAAGTACCTTCGGGAGGACAGAGTTGTGTGGGTTCCCTTCAACCACCATCGCGACACTCCCGTCATTCAACAAAACGAGACTTCCCAAAGGATAAATGCCAACAATCTTGATAAACATCTCTACAAGCCTGGAATCAAAATCCTGGTAACGCCACTCAAAGATTTTCTGTAAAGCCTTGTTGGGAATCATCCCGAGGTGATATACGCGATCAGATGTAATGGCGTCGTAAACATCCACAACGGCGGCAATCTTCCCGAATTCCGAAATCTCTTCTCCCTTGAGCCCTAATGGGTACCCCCCTCCGTTGTAACGCTCGTGATGCTGATACGCCACTTGGATCGCCCTGGGAGAGATACCCGAGAGCTGCTTGATGTAATTGACCCCTCGGGTCACGTGCTCTTTCATAATCCCGAATTCGCCTGGGGTGAGCTTCCCAGGCTTGTTCAAAATTTTTAAAGGAACGAGCATCTTTCCAAAATCATGAATGAGAGCACCCACGCCCAAATCTGCCAGTTTTTCTTTCGAATACCCCAATGCCCGGCCTACGGCGAGGCAGAAGATGCACACATTGAGAGAATGCGTGTAGGTATAGTCATCATAATCCTGGAGTTTGCTTAGCCCGATAATGGTTTCTTGGTCATTCAAAATCTGGCCAATCAGGTTTTCAACCGTGTTTGTGATTTCCATTGCATCAACCAATTTGCCAAGGCGGACATCATTCATCAATTTACGGGTCGCCTGATAAGATGCCGCATAAACCCTCCCAGTCTTTCCAAAACCTGAACCCTCGTGATCTCCATCGCCCAATAAGTCTTCGGATGCACCAGCACTTGGGGCGTCAACGGAAGAGGTCTCTTCCCAGTCCGGTGTGTTCTCACGCACATCCAACCCTCTGGATGTGTCAATATACACCTCTTGGATACCGTACTCCCTAAACCTGTCGATCTGCTTAATGGATGTGATCTCAAACTGATTTTTGAAGAAAGGATTATCCAGCCATCCCCTGTCGATATGATCCACAAACATACCAACCCGCAGCCTGGAAGATAAAATCTTCTTAATCATCGCAATCTTTACAAAAGAGACCCTCCGGCCAAGACCTCTTAAAAATATTCTTTTACCAGAATCTCGGCAATCTGAACCGCATTGGTTGCCGCGCCTTTGCGGATATTATCCGCCACAACCCACAGGTTGATTCCCTTTTCAATGGATTCATCCTCACGGATTCTTCCCACAAAGGTCTCGTCTTTGCCCGCGGCATCGATAGCCAAGGGATAAAGGTTCTTACCGGGGTCATCCACAACCACAACGCCCGGCGCTTTTGAGAGAATATCCCTCACCTCCTGCACCGTTATCTTCTTTTTCGTCTCAACATTTACCGATTCGGAATGACTATAAAAAACAGGAACACGAACTGTGGTTGCTGTTACGCGAATAGAGGCATCCTCCAGGATTTTTTTCGTTTCATTTACCATCTTCATCTCTTCCTTCGTATAGCCATTCTCAAGAAAGACATCGATATGAGGCAAGCAGTTGAAGGCAATCTGGTGGGGATAGACCTCACTTTTTATGGGCTTGAAATTGAATATGGACACGGATTGATCCTGTAATTCCTGAATCGCCCTTTTGCCGGTTCCTGAAACAGCCTGGTAGGTAGAAACCACAATCCTTTCAATCCCAGCCGCATCATAGATGGGCTTCAAGGCAACTACCATCTGAATGGTAGAACAATTGGGGTTCGCGATAATTCCACGGTTCCGGTAGGCACCAATCTGGTGGGGGTTAACCTCCGGCACAACAAGGGGAATATCCGGATCCATCCGAAAGGCGCTGGAGTTGTCCACCACAACCGCCCCGCTCTCGGCGGCAATCGGTGCGAACTCCTTGCTTACGGAACCGCCTGCTGAAAAAAGGGCAACATCAACATCTTCAAAGGATTCAGGGGTCAAAAGCTCCACCTTGTGAGACTTCCCCTGAAACAGCATCGCGCTTCCGGCACTTCTCTCGGAGGCAAGGAGCTTCAGGTTATTGACCGGAAAGTTTCGCTCCTGGAGCACCTCCACCATCATGTTCCCCACGGCGCCCGTAGCCCCGACGACAGCGACATTGTACAACCCACCCATCTAATTCCTCCTTTTTACAAAACCACTTCAAAAAAATATAACTAAACCTAACATGATTCTTTCAGGCGTGTAAAGAAGCCTTTATATGGGCCATCAGTCCACCCGCATCAATCAGGGATTGCATGAAAGGGGGAATGGGAGCTGCCTTAAAACGCTTTAAGGCCCCCTCAACCACAATCTCTCCCTTGTCTCCATCAACATGAACCACATCCCCGTCACTGACCGCGCTTCGAATCCCCTGACAAATGAAGATAGGAAGCCCCATATTAAAGGCATTGCGAAAAAAGATACGCGCAAAGCTCTCGGCGATTACGCATGCCACCCCTGCTGCCTTAATAGCAATCGGGGCATGTTCCCGGGATGACCCACTCCCAAAATTCTTGCCTGCAACGATGATATCTCCCCTTTTCACCTTCCCGGGAAAAGCTGGGTCTGCATCCTCCATACAATGCCCTGCCAGGGCTTCCGGGTCAGATGTTGTTAAATAGCGCGCAGGAATAATCTGGTCTGTATCCACGTCGTCCCCAAATACCCATACCCTTCCTGTAAATTTCATGCCATTTCCTCCCCCGCAACAACTGACGGATGCACAATCTTCCCCGTTACGGCACTGGCCGCCGCTACCGCAGGGGATGAAAGATAAACCTCGCTTTTCGGATGCCCCATGCGGCCGGGAAAATTCCGATTCGTCGTGGCCAACGCGCGTTCTCCTTCTGCCAGAATCCCCATGTGCCCTCCAAGGCAAGGTCCGCAGGTCGGCGTGCTGACGGCGCCTCCCGCCTCCACGAATGTCTCAATCAACCCCTCCTTCAGCGCCTGGAGATAAATCCCCTGCGTGGCAGGAAAGATGATAAGACGAACGTTCTCGTTCACCTTTTTCCCCTTGAGGATCTTCGCCGCAGTCCGCAGGTCAGATATCCTCCCATTGGTACAAGAACCGATCACTACCTGATCTATTGGAATATTCTCAGCCTCTTCTACGGGATGGACATTCTCCGGCAGGGAGGGAAAGGCTACCTGTGGGCTGATTTTTCCCACATCGGTCTCCCACACCTCGACATATTCTGCGTCCTTGTCAGGCTGGTAGTATCTGGGGGGTCTCAGAGCCCTACCTTCAAGATATGACACCGTGGTCTCATCCACCTCAAAGATCCCGTTTTTCGCCCCTGCCTCGATAGCCATGTTCGCCATGGTCAGGCGTTCATCCATGGAGAGAGAAGCCACAGCTTCACCGGCAAATTCCATCGCCCGGTAAAGCGCTCCATCCACACCAATTTCCCCGATGGTATGTAAAATAAGGTCCTTGCCCGTGACCCAGGGTTGTCTTTTACCGTAATAGACAAACCGCATTGTCTCCGGCACCCGGAACCAACACCTTCCTGTCGCCATCACTGCAGCAAGGTCCGTGCTGCCGACACCCGTGGCAAAGGCCCCCAGGGCCCCGTAGGTGCAGGTATGGCTGTCCGCCCCGATCACCACATCTCCCGCTGTCACCAGGCCCTTTTCGGGCAGGAGGGCATGTTCAATCCCCATCTGCCCAACCTCGAAGTAGTGAACGATACCGTATCTGCGGGCAAATTCACGCACCACCTTCGCCTGGGTCGCGGCAGCGATATCTTTGTTGGGGACAAAATGGTCCGGAACCAGCACTACCCTTTCGGTATCAAAAACCCGTTTAAGTCCCAGGTCCTCAAAGGCCTTGATAGCAAGCGGGGCCGTCACATCATTTCCCAGGGCGATATCCACCCTGCACTGGATAATCTGGCCGGGAACAACCTCCCCTTCCATACAGTGATCCTTTAATATCTTCTGCGTCAACGTTTTCCCCATCAGACATTCCCTTCCGGGGAAGCTGCTCTCATCTTGTCCACCTCCATTTTTGCTTTTTGATATTCCAGTTTGTTCAAGGCGTCGATATAGGCCTTGGCACTGGCTACGATGATATCCGTATGGGCCCCCTGTCCCAACACCGATATGCCGTCTTCTTCAACATGAACCGTTACTTCCCCCTGAGCATCCGTCCCCCCTGTAATGGCGTTGATGGCAAACCGAAGAAGCCTGCTTTTTGAATGTGTCATCTTTTTAATGGTCTTCAATGCCGCGTCCACCGGTCCATCGCCAAAATCCACGTCTCTAACGGGCTCCCCATCGATTTCCATGGTCACGACCGCGGTTGGGATGGCAGAGGTGCCGCTCACGATATTCAGATAATTCAACCGATACCGGTACGGAATTCTGAGGACCTCGTGCATCACAATCGCCACGATATCCTCGTCGAAAACCGTTTTCTTCTTGTCCGCGAGACCCTTGAAAAGATCGAAAGCCTTCTGAATCTGATCCGTGTTCAGGTCAAACCCAAGGGATTTAAGCCTGTCCCTAAAGGCATGCCGGCCGGAATGTTTGCCCATGACCAGGGAACTCTTCGGGATACCCACCGATTCGGGCGTCATGATCTCATAGGTCAGCTTCTCTTTCAGCACCCCATCCTGGTGAATGCCAGCCTCATGGGCAAAGGCGTTTGCGCCAACGACCGCCTTGTTGGGCTGTACCTTCATGCCCGTGATCTGGGATACCAAACGGCTGGTTGGGTAAATGAGCGTCGTATCAACCCGTGTCTCGTACGGGAACAGGTCAGGCCGTGTCCTGAGCGCCATCACCACCTCTTCCATCGCTGTGTTACCGGCACGCTCTCCGATTCCGTTGATGGTGCACTCCACCTGGCGGGCACCGTGCTGAATCGCTATGATAGAATTCGCTGTCGCAAGCCCCAAATCATTATGGCAATGAACACTTAAAACAACCTTGTCAATTCCTTCAACCTTCTTCCGGATCGTATCCAAAATATCGGCATACTCCGTCGGAACCGTGTAGCCCACGGTATCGGGAATATTGATCGTCGTGGCTCCAGCGCTCAGAGCTGTTCTGACGACTTCACAGAGAAAGGCCAGATCTGTCCGTGTGGCGTCTTCAGCGGAAAATTCCACGTCATCCGTCATCTTTTTGGCATAGGCCACGGCGTCGGCAATATCCCTCAACACCTCTTCCCGTGTCATCTTCAGTTTATATTTCAAATGGATATCCGATGTCGCAATAAAGACGTGAATTCTCGGGTACTTGGCTGCTCGAACTGCATCCCAGGCCCTGTCAATATCCTCACGGTCCGTCCTGGCAAGCCCCGCCACCGTACATTTTTCCACTGCCTTGGCAATCGTTCGAACGGATTCGAAATCACCTTCTGAAGAAATGGGAAAGCCCGCCTCGATGATATCCGCCCCCATGCGTTCCAACTGCTTGGCAACCCTCAGCTTTTCCTGGACATTCATGGTCGCTCCAGGAGATTGCTCCCCATCCCGCAGTGTGGTGTCAAAAATGTAGATGTGCTCCGGCATCTTATTTAACCTCCTTACATCTCGTTTTTTCTATTATACACAAACTTCTGAATAAAATCATAGAAATCATCCTCTCTGTCAAGAAATTCTGCCCTAACGGAAACGACATAAACACGTTCGAACGAATGGTTCCCTTCCCACTTAACCCAGTCTTTCCAGGTCGTAATTATTACCCTCCCATTGCCCGCTTGACGCGCAATATCTTTTAGGTCCTCGCGCGAATAGGCGTGATGGTCAGGAAGGGGCGTAAACCCCGCTATCTTCACACCCAATTCTTCAAGGGTCTCGAGAAACGATTCAGGATAGGCAATCCCGCAAACTCCCCACACCTTTTTACCCCTGATATCTTCAAGGGGGACTTCCTTTCCTGAAATCCCATCCATGATGCCAGAAACGGTTAATCGAGTTTTGAAAACCTGCGTTCCGGGTGGAACGTAACGACTAATCTCAAGAGGTATCCTGTCACGGTAATGTGTCACAACAAGACAGGTTGCCCGTTTCAGATTCCATGCAAACTCTCTCAGCGGTCCGGAAGGCAGAACCCTGCCACTTCCCAGCCCTTTTTCCCCGTCCACGAGAAGGATGTCCACGTCCCGATGAATCCGCCGGTGCTGGAAGGCATCATCCAGAATCAGTACATCCAAGGGATAATGCGCAATGGCACGTTTGGCAATTTTTACCCGGTCAGAGCCTACAAGGATTTTTATGCCTCTGAGTTGCTTAGCCATCAACTGGGGCTCATCCCCTGATTTCCCAACCTTCATCAAAATGTTTTTACCATCCGAGACAATCCAACCATCTCTCCCCGCCCTACGGTATCCTCTTGAAATAACCCCCACACTGAGCAACGGATCTCTCTCAAGCAACCCCCTCGCAATTTCAATCGTCAGGGGGGTCTTGCCCGTTCCCCCAACCGTTAGGTTTCCTATGGAAATAATAGAAACGGGAAGTCTATGAATCCTGAAGATGCCCAGATCGTATAGGCGGTTCCGAATTTCCATCCCCAATCCGTACACCCACCCCATAGGTATCAAAAGAGAAGAGACTCTCTTTGATTTCTCCCATGGAGGGACACGAAACTTTGTATCTGATCTTGACATACCTACTGCTCATCATAATATAGACGTCCTCTCAAGGCAACCATCACGCCCTTTCTTAAAAGATTTCAGGCTTAGTGATATGAGCCGTAAAGCTCCTCGCTTCTCTTCACAAACGGTGTCAAATCAGGTATGAGAAGGATAGGTTTATCTGGGGGTTTGATGAAAAAAATTAACCTACCTTGACAACGCGGCTATCTCTTCTCTTCACCCTAACCATGATAAAAGGAGAGAATATGAAGGAAAAAGTAAAAATCGGGATAATTATTTGCGATAGATACCGGAGATGTGCAGGGGGTAAATGCTTCCGGTCCCTGAAAAACAGGGAAGGTGCCTTTGAGAAATACAAGGATAGGGAGGTAGAAATTGTCGGTTATACCACCTGCGACGGTTGCCCGGGTGGTAATATCGAATACACAGTAGATGAAATGGCTGGGAACGGTGCTCAGGTCATTCATCTTGCTACGGGGTTGATTGTTGGGTATCCACCATGCCCCTACATCTCTTTTTTCAAAAACTACATAACAACAAGATATAACTTAGAAGTGGTCTATGGCACCCATCCCATCCCTCAAAAGTACCTCGATATACATCAACAACTGGGGACGTGGACCGATAGAAAATGGAAAGCAATTATTCAACCTGTTATGACGGATGAGAAAACCCGCCTATCCTATAATTGAGGAATGAATCATCAAGCACAGGCGTTAAAAGCTTAAATACGTAAACACATAAATCCCTATAAAATTTACGCCCTTAAGTTCGCGGGGCCTTTTACAGGTTCCGGGGCCTTTGTCATGTGGCTCAGAGACTGGGAAAAGACCATCCGCCGCAACAACTACATCCGGGCCGTCAAGGGAAATGGTCCATCCGTCGTCGTGAATGCCGGGTATCACCTGGACCTGCCCGGGCCAAAGAACCCTGATAGGACCCGGCCCTCTCTTCTACGGGGATTAACTGCCCGCAAGGATCTCCTGGATCTTCTTTGATAGCTTCTCCATCGAAAACGGCTTCTGGATAAAGCCATTACATCCCATCCGCATAATCTTCGAGGCCTCCCCGTCGATGCTGTATCCGCTGGCAAGCAGTACCTTTACATCCGGGTTGATTTTCCGTAACGCCCGAAAGACATCCTGCCCCCCCATCTCCGGCATAATCATGTCAAGGATGATAAGGTCAAAGTTTCCCCCTTCTCGCATGAAGGCTTCCACCGCCTCCTGGCCGCGGCTGAACGTCACAACGTCATACCCCAAGACCCCAAGGAGCTGTTCCCCAACCTCGAGAATTTTTACCTCATCATCGACCAGCATGACGTGCCCTTTTCCCGGAACAAACTCTTCTGAAATTTCATTCTCGCTTGTTTTAACCGGCTTGTCCGTCGCCGGAAGATAAAACGTGAAGGTGCTCCCTTTGTTAGGCGTGCTCTCAACCTCTATCGCCCCCCCATGATTCTTGATAATCCCATACACCGACGCCAAACCCAGCCCCATTCCACGTCCCTCTTTCTTCGTGGTAAAGAAAGGCTCAAAAATTCTCTTCAGTGTCTCTTTATCCATTCCCGCTCCGGTATCGGAAACCATCACACTCACGTACCTTCCGGGGGACAGGGAAAGGGATTCTGACGTCTCTTTGTCAAGAACCCTGTTTTCAGTCTGGAGAAAAAGATGCCCACCGCCCGACATGGCTTGCCAGGCGTTTACAAAGAGGTTCAAAAGAACCTGCTCCATCTGTCCCTGGTCCGCCTCTATAGACCACAGGTCATCCTGAAATTTCGCATGGATCTCCACCTCCTTCTTGGCCCGCCCAAAAAGCCTTATCTCTTTTTCTATCAAGGCATTCATATCCGTGGGCCTAACCTCGTATCGGCCACCTCTCGCGAAAGCCAGCAGTTGCGTTGTCAGCTCCGACCCACTCTGTATATATTCTTCCATGCCTCTCAACCTTTCATAATCCGGGGAACCCTCCAGGGTATGCAGTTTCATCAAAGAGATGTTTCCCTGAATTCCCATAAGGATATTATTGAAGTCATGGGCAATTCCCCCAGCCAGCGTTCCGATGGCCTCCATCTTCTGTGCCTGAATCATCTCCTCCTGAAGCTTCTTGATGCGCTTTTCGGCTATAACCCGCTCCGTAACATCCCGGGCAATGCCGCTGATATAGGGTTCCCCCTTCTCTGGCTTCACCAGGGTGCTGCGATATTCAATATAAATTTTACGACCATCCTTGGTAAAATAGGCTGCAACCCCATGATGATAGCCCTTTTCCATGACCTCCGCGATATATTCCTTCTCAAACAGGCCTCTAAATTCAGGCTTCATAAAATCCGATCCAGGACGGCCTACAAATTCCTCCGAGGTTAAACCCAAGATATCATAAAGAGCCTTGTTGGCGGAAATAAATCGCCCCTGAAGGTCCTGGGTGTAAATCAGGTCGGATACCGAATCGTACAGTTCCCTGAAGCGTCTTTCGGATTCCCGGATCGCCGCCTCTGCTCCAACACGCTCTGTGATATCTCTCAAAAGGACCAGCATCCCCGCCGGCTTCCCTTCGTGGTCGCTGTAACGCGAAGCGCTGATGCTGATATCCAACAGCCTTCCTTCTTTTGTCAGTCGTCGCGTCTCGAAACCGTGAACCTGTGTGCCGTTTTTAATGAGATCGGCAATCACAGCCATTGATCTTTCTCTCTCCGAGTCTGGAACAAAGGGAATCTTCTTTCCCTTTATCTCTTCAAAGGTCCAGCCGAAGGTCTTCGTAAAGGAAGGACTGATAAACTCTGCCTCCCCCTTGAGGTTATAGATAACAATGGCATCGGCGGAGGAACTCAATAGGGAACGATACAACTCCTCCTGACGCTTTGAATCTTCATAAAGCTTCCGATACCTTTCTTCCTCCTCCTGTAATCTTACTTCGGCCTTCCTTCTCTCTGTCACATCCAAAAAAACAGACATAATCGCTGGTTTTCCCTGGTGAGAAACAGGGGCTGAATGCAATTCGGCTTCAATCACATCCCCTTTCAAGGTAAAAAGCTTTTCATACGCCACGGGGAGAGATTCTCCTCTTAATACCCTTTTAACCCTTTCCTTAGCAAGCGGGAGAGAGCTCGGATGTATGAAGTCCGTTACCACCTTTCCTGAAAAATCTTCCGGGGACTTTGCCTTGAACATCCTAAAGGCAGCCACATTCGCGAAGTAAAGATTTTTCTCATCATAAACGCAAATCGGGAGGGGCGAAACCTCCACCAATTGACGGTATCGCGCCTCACTTTCCTGCAACAGCTCTTCCATTTTTCTTTTTTCTGTCACGTTCTCGGCTATCGCGAGAACCGAACGGTCCCCATGGCCCAGTTCAAGAACGGAATACCAGATATGGCAGTCAAACGCCTCTCCGCTTTTTCGGACCCACCGGGTCACAACCTCGGCTGTTTTTATTCCGTTTTTAAGGGATGCAATACATTCCCCGGCACGCTGGTACTCCAAGTCATTGGGGTACAGCATGCGCGCATCTTTACCAATAATCTCCTCAGGCCTGTATCCAAGCATTCTCGACATGGCCTGATTGTGCCATTGCATGATCCGATTGCGCACCAGGCCAATGCCAAGCGGAGAGGCCTGAAACACGTTCTTCAACAGCTCTTCGCTTTCTTCAAGTTTCTCCCTCGTTTCAATTCGTTCTGAGATATCCTGATAGAGGCCGTAGGCACCCACCACCTCACCGTCCACAATGGCCGGCACAGCGAAAAATTCCACCATTACATAGGTTCCATCTTTCCGAATACGTCTCCCTGTCCCCTTGACAGACTCCCCTAACAGGGTCTTTTCCGAATAGCCCTGAGCCTCCTGAAATGAGGACTTTTCGGATATCACTTCATCCAAGTTCCTGCCAATTATTTCCCTTTCCTTATATTGAAAAAGCTTTTCAAAAATGGGATTGCAGGAGATAACCCTGAGCTTTTTGTCCACGGTTACAATGCCGAGAGAGGAATATTTAATCAGGGACCTTAACATCTTTCCCTCTTTCTTCAGAGCATTAACCTTTTCCTTCAACCGGGAAAGATCCGTCTCTAAATGTCTGACCCTCTTTTCCGCTTTCCCCTCCATTGTCCTGTCTGGCATGTATTGCCCCCTTATAAATCCACATAGGCTAACCGTCGAATCTTCATGAGGACGGATAAATACTCCTTTTCCCCTTATCGGAAATTTACCAGAAATCCTAAAAAACACAAATGGATGTTTGGGCTTCCCCCAGAAATCAGTTAAAAATCATAGAAAGTCATGTAAGCATAAGCGGTTAGGGTAGATTCGAAGTGAGCCAGAAAAAATGGGGGAACCCCAATTCTTTTATCCCATTATAATTGTAAACATAACTATTTGCTCTGTTAACATACGATCGCTACTTATAATATTACGATACACAACCTAAGGAATAACACATCAAATTTTGGCTTTTACGAGGGCATCAACTCTCGGGGTTTAATTCCCCGCTGCCTGCGGCAGGGTCGTTTATCCCTTCAGTTTTTACTTTTCTTTATCCGTGTTCATCTGTGTAAATCCGTGTCCTTCCTTTTCTCCCTTTCCCTTAAAGAATTTTCCCTATCCCCTTTTGTATTTTTGGGGGATACCCGAGAGCGGATAACCTTTTGGACATTCATGAAATTCTATGCGAATATACTTTACAGAAAAATTAAAGGATGTTCCATGCTTCTGCCAGATTCTGTCGTACTGGAAGATGTAAGTTTGAGGGACGGCCTGCAAAATGAGGTGCGCCTTTTTTCTGTCGGTGAGAAGCTCACCCTCGCTCGCTACCTGCTTGCCTCCGGTATCAAGAGACTCCAGATCGGCGCATTTGTCCATCCCGAGTGGGTCCCCCAAATGGCCAACACAGATGAGCTCTTCAAAACCCTTCCAAAAAACAGTGATGTTGTCTACTCGGCTCTTGTATTGAACGAGAAGGGGCTCGAGCGCGCTTTGAAGGTTGGCATTAAACATCTATATGTGGCTATTTCCGCGAGTGAAACCCATAGCTTGAGGAATACACGCTGCTCCACCTCGGAGGCAAAAGAGCGCGTGGTCAGGATAATAAGGCGCGCCAAAATAGAGAGGCTCCACGTGCGTGCCGGTGTCATGGTTGCCTTCGGGTGTCCCTACGAGGGTACCGTCCCTCCTTCGAGGGTCCTTGAAATCGTCAGCCTTTACAGAGATTTTAAAGTGGACACAATCGATCTGGCCGACACGGCGGGGCTGGCAAACCCAAGGCAAGTCTTTGAGCTTATCAGAGCCGCCCAGGCTGTTTCAGGAGAAATTCCCATCTCCCTCCATCTCCACGACACACGGGGCATGGGACTATCCAATCTTCTCTCCGGCCTTCAGGCCGGTGTGACCCACTTTGATACGGGCACCGGAGGACTTGGTGGCTGTCCTTTTATCCCGCATGCCTCGGGCAACATCGCCACGGAGGATGCTGCGTTCATGCTCTCAGAAATGGGGGTCGAAACGGGGATTGATGTTCGAAAGGTTTGCACCGCCACACGTTGGCTGGAATCACTTTTAGGCAAGCGCCTTCCCGGTTCAATCTCCCATCTCCCGGCCTGAAAGGCAGAAAAGGATCAAACATTTTCTACGCAAGACCCGTAAAAGTATAACAAACCCTGGCCTTACCCTTATTTTTCAGGCAATTGAACCTGAATGAGAAAATTCAATAAGCCACGTCCCCAATCAACCTCTCTGCAAGGATTTTTGCCAGGTGTTTTCTGTGATCAGGGGGCATCGGCATGTTGTCGATAGGTTTCATATCCTCGTAAACCCTTTGGGGTATCTTCCTCAATTCATCGAGAGACGAAAATTTGTACCTTCCAGGCCTCGGCCCGCACGAACCGATGACCAAACTTCCCTTGCCCATTTCATCGACGGAAAGAGCAATGCTGACAATGGGATAATCGATAGATTACCCCCAATGGTCCCCCCGTACTGAATAATCTCACTCGCCGTTGAAAGGGCTGCCTTATGAAGACCGGGAAAGTTGTTGCCTATCAAGGTGCTTCTTGCTATCTCATCTATTGTGGTGAGAGACCCAATTTTTACCCTTTTCCCATCAGGGGCTATTGAATGAAGATCTTCTGCCAAACCCTTGATATCTACCACAAGGGCCGGCTGTTTTAACCCCAGTTTTAACCTGGGGATTAGATCGGTTCCACCCGCAAGCAAAATAGCCTTTCCCTTGTAATCCTCAAGAATTACAAGGAGTTCCCCAAGAGTTTCAGGCCTCTTGTATTCAAATTCAGGCAGCAAACTCATGATTTTCCCCTTTCACGCCCGCCAATGGCATCCCTGACCTTATCGCTTGTAAGAGGCAGGGAAAGGATTCTTTGCCCAACGGCGTTACATACTGCATTTGCCACGGCTGTAATGGCCGCAGCCCTCGATGTTTCCCCAACCTCCTTCGCACCAAAGGGGCCGTTTGGTTCATAACTGTCCGCGATAATGGAATCTATCTCAGGAATATCTGCCGCGGTCGGAATCAGGTATTCAAGGAAATTCGGGTTCATCACGATACCCTTTTCGAACTTTACCTCCTCAAACAGGGCATCCCCTATTCCCATGACCGCCTGGCTCACGATCTGGCCTTCCACCGATTTAACATTTATCGGGGTGCCACAATCGTCTGCGACCACAAGGTGCAAAAGGGTCACTTTCCCGGTTTCCCGATCTACCTCTGCCTCTGCTATGGCTGCCGCCAGACCATAGGCTTCAGTAAACCTGCCCTTCCCCGAGGTCAGGGAGGCGGTTTTGTTGTATCTTCCTCTCCAGAAATAGACTTCCGGAACACATTTGCTGAAACCCCTTCCGATAAGGGGATCGCCCCCCGCCATCTGAATCCCGTATCTTGAGATATCTGAGAAAGAAAGCTTCCTGGAGGCATCCGATTTTGAGATAATCCACCCGTCCCTGAACTCAAGGTCATCTTCAGGGACATCCAGTCCTTTGGCGGCATACCTTAGCATGCCTTTCTTCAGGTCTAAGGCAGCCCGCCTCACCGCTTCTCCAGACACAAACATCCCGGCACTGAGCCAGTTCCCAATATCGTGAGGGCTTATCTCTGAATCACCGGAGTTAA
>JALTEW010000261.1 GCA_027073795.1 bacterium
CCTCGAAGAAGAAGTTCTATCTATTGGAGATGTTTCCCTATCCCTCTGGGAAGATTCACATGGGCCATGTGCGAAACTATTCCATCGGGGATGTGGTCGCGCGGTTTCTGAGGATGCGGGGGTTAAACGTCCTCCATCCCATGGGGTGGGATGCCTTTGGGATGCCGGCGGAAAACGCGGCCATTCAGCATGGGGTTCATCCAGCCGAGTGGACAAGTCAGAATATCGAGGCCATGCGTGCGCAGCTGAAGCGGATGGGCTTCAGCTACGACTGGCAACGGGAGCTTTCTACCTGTGAGCCCGAATATTACCGGTGGGAACAGCTCATCTTCCTCAAGATGTATGAAAAGGGGCTGGTCTATAAAAAGAAATCGTCGGTCAACTGGTGCGAGACCTGCCAGACCGTTCTGGCAAACGAGCAGGTTGAGGGGGGGAAATGCTGGCGGTGTCATCAGGAAGTGACCACCAAGGAACTGGACCAGTGGTTTTTCAAGATTACCAGGTATGCAGAAGAATTGCTGGAATACTGCAACAAACTGCCGGGCTGGCCCGAGCGGGTTCTCACCATGCAGAAAAACTGGATTGGTAAGAGTCATGGGGTAGAGGTGGCGTTTCCCATTAAGGGGAGAGAGGGGGCTATTAGGGTTTTTACCACCCGTCAGGACACCCTCTTTGGCGCGACCTTCATGAGTCTTGCGCCGGAGCACCCCCTTGCCCTGGAGCTTGCCAAGGAGTCCCCGCAATTTGAACAGGTTCGGGAATTCGTGGAAAGGACAAAGAGAGAAGATAAGATTGTCCGGTCTTCGGAGGACCTGGAGAAGGAGGGGGTTTTTACGGGGGCTTATTGCATTAACCCCCTGACTGGGTGGGAGATGCCCATTTACGTGGCGAATTTTGTCCTGATGGAATATGGCACAGGGGCGGTCATGGCCGTGCCAACCCACGATCAGAGAGACTTCGAGTTTGCGAAGAAATATGCCCTTCCTATGGTGGTGGTGATTCAACCGGAAGACGCAACCCTCGATCCGGACACAATGGATGCAGCCTACACGGAGGACGGTTTTCTTGTCAATTCCGGGCCTTTCAACGGGTTGCCTAACCGGCAGGCGATGGAAAAAATAGCCGATTACCTGGAGGAAAAGGGCATAGGGAGGCGGACCATCCAGTATCGACTCAGAGACTGGGGAATCTCTCGCCAGCGGTACTGGGGGGCCCCCATTCCCATCATCTACTGTGAGTCCTGCGGGATCGTCCCCGTTCCGGAAGAGGACCTGCCGGTCGTTCTGCCGCTGGATCTGAAGGTAGGAAAGGATGGGCAATCCCCCCTCCCCAAGGAACCTTCCTTTTACGAAACGGTCTGTCCGAAGTGTGGCAGGCCGGCGAGACGGGAAACCGATACCATGGATACCTTTGTAGAGTCCTCTTGGTATTACGAACGCTATGCCAGCCCGAGATACAACAAGGGGATGTTTGATCCTGAGGCGGTGAAATACTGGCTTCCGGTGGACCAGTATATCGGGGGCATCGAACATGCCATTTTGCATCTCCTTTACTCGCGTTTTTACACCAAGGTCCTGCGGGACTTCGGCCTGGTGGATTTTGATGAACCCTTTACCAATCTCCTGACGCAGGGAATGGTTATCAAGGATGGGGCCAAGATGTCCAAGTCGAAGGGGAACGTGGTGGACCCCAACTATCTCATAGAAAAGTACGGCGCGGATACGGCCCGCCTTTTCAGCCTTTTTGCCGCGCCACCCGAACGGGACCTAGACTGGAGTGACCAAGGGGTCGAGGGAAGTTACCGGTTTATTAACCGTGTCTGGCGGCTGGTTATGGAAAATCTGGAGACCTTGAAAGGTCCTTCCCGTGAGGTTGGTTTAGACGGGATGTCACAGGACCTTCACCGCAAAACGCACCAGACCATCCGTAAGGTGACCGGGGATATCGACCGCTACCATTTTAATACTGCCATAAGCGCAATCATGGAACTGACGAATGCCATCTATGGTGTGCTTCCCCTGAACGGTGACACGACCGGCGCCTTTCAGGAAGCGGTCAATGCCATTTTGATTCTGCTGTCCCCCTTTGTTCCCCATGTGACAGAGGAGCTCTGGCACCAGGTAGGGAAGGAGTCCTATCTCCTAAATGAACCTTGGCCGAAGTTTGACCCCGAGGCGGCTAAGGAGGAAGAAATCACTATTGTGGTTCAGGTGAATGGAAAGCTGAGAGACCGCCTGAGTCTCCCAGCGGATATCAGGGAGGAAGAGGTGAAAGAGATGGCCATGG
>JALTEW010000262.1 GCA_027073795.1 bacterium
GTTCCCCCGAATGGAAACGGTTTTAAGGTTTGGGAAAAAGCGCATGATATGGGCCTGGCGTCGAAGGCTGCTGGTCCCTACAACGCTGCCGGACGGCAGGTCTTCGAGCCGTGCCGCTCCCCCCTTTCTTCCTATGAAGACATCCCGTGGGTCCTCACGACTCGTGTAAGCAGCAAGGATTAACCCGTCTGGGAGCTCGGCAGGAACATCCTTCATGCTATGGACTGCCAAATCGATTTCATTTCTGAAAAGGGCCTCTTCGATTTCCTTAACGAACAATCCCTTGCCCCCCACACTTGCCAGGGGGACATCCAGTATTTTATCGCCTGTTGTTTTGATAATCTTCAAAGAAACAGAAATCTCGGGATGGTGTGCCTCTATCTCTCCCTTGATCCAGTTTGCTTGCCATAATGCAAGTTTGCTGCCGCGAGTCCCTATGACAATCTTCACTCGTCTGTCTCGTCTATCTGGTTAAGAAAGAAAGAGAAATCCATGGTCTTAAAAATTCAATGGTTCCTGCCACGCCTGTTTTGCCTCCTCGCAGGTGAGCTGACAAACCCTATGAGAGCCATCGCTAAATACGATCTGGTTATCCTCACGCACCCGTCCGACGCAAGCTATGTCCTCTCCCGTAAAGAGTTCTTCAAACGCCTTACGGTCACCGGGATTTATGGTCACGACAAGCCGGCTCTGTGATTCGGAGAAGAGAAGCTCATCAAAACCTGCGCATTCAAGAACAGGGATCTTTGTGCAGTCAACCTCAGCGCCCAGCCTTCCAGCCAGTGCCTTTTCCACAAGGGCCACGCCCAATCCCCCGTCTGAACAATCGTGGCAGGAACGGATTAGACCAGAGGTCATGGCCCTGTGAACCCTGCGATACCGGTCATTGGCCGACCTTGCATCCACCTTGGGAACCCTCCCTCCCTTGATGCCAAATCGGGTGTAGTATTCCGATCCTCCAAGCTCCGGATACGTCACCCCGAGAACATAGATGAGATCACCTGACTGCTTGAAGTCCATGGACACAGCCTGCCCGACATCGGGGATTTTCCCGATCAGGGAAACAAGCAACGTAGGGGGAATGGAAATCTTGCGTCCCTGCACCACCACATCGTTCTTCATGCTGTCCTTACCAGAAATCAGTGGAATCCCGTACACGGGAAGAACATCGTACAACGCCTTATTTGCGCGCACCAACTGAGCCAATTTGTATTTACCATCGGGATTGGAATCCGACACAATGGGGTCACACCAGCAAAAATTATCAAGCGCCGCCATGTGGTCCGGGTCACACCCGACACAGATGGCGTTCCGAACCGCCTCGTCCGCAGCACAGGCAGCCATCCAATAGGTGTCGTAATCGCTGAACTTGGGGCAAATCCCATTGGCAAGAACAACGCCCTCCAGGGAATCAAGAACAGGCCGAAACACCGCCGCATCCGACGGTCCATCATTTTTCTCACCTATTAGAGGTTTAATGACGCTCCCTCCCTGCACCTCGTGATCATACTGGCGAATGATCGATTCCTTACTGCAAACGTTCAAGGTACCCATAAGGTTAAGAAGAATATCTCGGATCTCCATTCTTTTTGGTTTCGCATCCCTCACGGTTGCCGGCGGTTTCCATTCCGCCTCCAGTTCCATCTGTGGCAGCCCCTCGTGGAAAAAGTCCATCTCAAGGTATGCCACCGTTTCGCCGTTGAAGGTTACATGAAACATGCCCGAATCGGTGAATTGGCCCAGGTCTGTCGATTCAACCCCCATCTTTTCAGACAAGGCCAAAAATGTATTGAGTTTTTCCGGGGGAACCGCCACGGTCATCCGCTCCTGCGCCTCTGAAACAAGAATCTCCCACGGGCGCAGCCCTGGATATTTGAGGGGAGCCTTTTCAAGGGCCATCTCGGCGCCCCCCGACAATCTTGCCATTTCGCCGACCGAGGAGGACAGTCCCCCCGCACCATTGTCCGTAATGGCATTGTACAAACCCATATCCCTGGCCTTGATAAGAAAATCAAACATCTTCTTTTGCGTAATCGGATCCCCGATCTGGACGGCCGTTGCCGGGGAGGATTCCGAGAGCTCCTCCGAGGAAAAGGTGGCGCCGTGAATGCCGTCCGCGCCGATCCTGCCCCCCACCATCACAATCCGATCCCCGGGGTTAATCCATTTCACATGCGAGGGATGGCCGTTAATCTCCGTCGGCATGATGCCGCAGGTCCCACAGAAAACGAGGGGACGTCCCATGAAACGCTCCTCGAAAACCACAGCCCCGTTGACAGTGGGGAT
>JALTEW010000263.1 GCA_027073795.1 bacterium
CGTGCCTTACTTGACTGCCAAGATATGCCTCCTGAACCTAGTCGTCCCTTTCCTCACTTGCGTATCACCCAAGGGGCATTTTCTCCCCAAGTTGAACATGATCTTATGGGGTACGAGCGTTTTTTTGAAGAGTTGGATACTAGCGAGGATATCAAGCTCCTAGGGCGTGCCATCATTATGAGTATACTTGAAGAGGTAAGCTTTACTCGAAAGGATGGACAGTACCTAAGATGGGACTCTCGATCAGAAAAAGTGATACGGAGAAATAGAAATCAAGTACGCCAAGGAAAGAAGCCCGTTAGAGGCATATTAAAGGGGTATCTCCCTTCTGTTCGCCAAGCTTTGCTGAATAAGTTAGACCAGATAATTAGAGACGTGTATCATCTTCAGGAGCACCGTCCACCTCCATCATACCAGCGTCTTATAAAAGGCAACGTACTGTTTGAGCTTCCCAAGCTTCCTGCAGAGAGTTTTGACGGTGTAATTACTTCACCCCCGTATGCCAATAGGTATGACTATACCAGAACTTATGCACTTGAGTTGGGTTTTTTAGGGGTAGGTGAAAGCATTTTCAAACTTCGCCAAGATATGTTGTCCTGTACAGTGGAAAACAAACCTAAGCTACAAGCCTTAAGAGGGTTTTACGCTGCTATTAACCGCGCTGACAGATACAAGCGACTAATGAGCGTGCTTGCAGAAGTCAGAGTGCTAGAAGAGATAGAAACTTGTTTGTGGAAACGATATGAAAGAGGGGAGATCAATAACCGGGGAGTCATAAGGATGATCTCTCAATATTTTACCGAATTAGCATTCGTGTTTTATGAACTCTACCGTACTTCCAAGAGTGGTGCTGCGGTGGCAATTGTTAATGATAATGTACGATACGGTGGTGAGGTCATCCCTGTCGACTTTATAAGCACGTACGTTGCTGAGCAAATAGGGTTCCTCCCAGAGAAAGTATACGTGCTGCCTCAACGTAAGGGGAATAGTAGCCAACAAATGGGACGGTTTGGAAGACGACCTTTGCGAAAAAGCATAACTGTTTGGAGGAAACCATAAGTAGAATGTCCACTCAACTTCTCTGCTACGAGATAAACAATCCTTCTGATCTTGTGACTTCTTACGAGGAGACACGAGCGGGCTTCTTGGCCCTTGCTTTAGAAAAAAACACCAGGGCTACCCCATATGTCCAGGAAGCAATTTCTCTTAAGACCTTGGTTTCCAGACAAGCGCGCAAGCCTGAGGATATCTTAGGACTGACGGACATAAGGCCCGCTATCCTTACCGCCGCTGGGGTGTCTGATAAAGCCGCAGCACACCTAACGGAAGAAGACCAAATTAAAGCGATCACTGAACTTATAGAGCGCTTCTTGAAGCCATCTGGGGAGAAATTCATTGACGAGCTCGTGTTTCGTTTCCTCCTAACAAAAGGAGACGCTTTAGGAGGAAAGATGAGGAACTTAGCGGGGCTCCTTGCTGAGAGAAAACTCAGTCGATCAATAATTTCAGTTCTTTCACTCTCTCACAGACAATACAAATGGCTGGACAAGAATTCAAGGCGATGGTTGGATGGTAAGTTTGGCCAGGTAGGCACAGAGGAAACAGTATTAGGATTCTACTGGCAAAATCCACGTGGAGAGGATCGTCTATTGGTATACAATCGCACAGTACCTATTGTGGGTAAAAACGTGGATCTGTCTTTACTTAGCATTAAATTCGGGGACTTCAAGAACGCCAAAGGACAAGCAGAGTGTTACATAGCTCTTGGCGAACTTAAGGGGGGCATTGATCCTGCTGGAGCAGACGAACACTGGAAAACAGCCAACTCAGCGTTGGACAGGATCAGAGATGCTTTTGGCAAGAAAGGATTTGCTCCCAAAACCTTTTTCGTGGGAGCAGCCATTGAATTATCAATGTCCAAAGAGATTTACCGTCAGTTGGAGGAAGGTAAGTTGAACTGCGCGGTTAACCTGACTAAAGATTCTCAGCTAACCGCTTTGTGCAAATGGCTAATAGATCTGTGATGAACTTGGGAAGGCTTAATCAGAGAAGGACCCTGACGTAATCCTCCCAACTGACATCCATCCCGTGCAACGCAGCGGCAATGTGGTCTCCGGGGAGTATCACCAACGCTTGCGCTTCACCATAGTCAAAGACGATTATCTCGACGCCGCCAGTTCGGGCGCGGATGACGCTGAAGGGGGTGCGGAACCTGGTGTCGCGAATGAGGGGGAAAGGGGCCAGCGCTTGTTGTACGACGCCAGTGTCACGCTTGACGAACGACG
>JALTEW010000264.1 GCA_027073795.1 bacterium
TAATGGGATCCGGGTCATGACATCCGCCCCAATGACAGTCCTCAAGTCTCCGGGAAGCGCCCGCAAGAGAGAATAGTTAAGGATGAGAACACCTAAAAGCGCGAGGATATACCCGCCCACATACCCCGTTCTCTTAACAAGGAGAAATGGGAGCACAAACTGCTCGGTTTTTTCATCCCCTAACCGCTTCATGGCCTGTCTCCTATCAGGGCATCCTTGTTAAAAGGGAAGGGGATCCCCTTGGAAATCCCGCCGCGGGTATAGAACCAGGGAATCTGACCGTCATGTGCCACCACCATCTCGGGATAGTATAGGGGAATCGCGGGCAGCAGGGTTGCGTGTATCACCTGGATCTCATTAACGATACGATGCCTTTCTTTCAGATCCGTTGTTTCAAGATTTCTCCTCAGCAAATCCAGCAACCGGGGACTTTCGGTGAACCTCTCGGACATGAGAAAATCCCCCGCGATAACATCGTTGAGAATCTTTGGGTCACCTCCAATCCCTCCGTGGCCACTCAATGCCAGGTCAAAGGCCCCCTTTTGAATCATCGCGTCGATAGCGGTCTCATCCATCACTTGGATGGACACCTTGATCCCCGCCTTTTGCAAATCTTGCCGGATCAATTCCGCTTCGCGGCTGAATCTCCCGGGCGCAATCAGGGTGAGGTGAGGATTAAATGATGGCACACCTTCCCCTTTTTTCAATGGATGACGACGAATATCTTTTAAAAGACGTCGTGACTTTTCAAGGTCATGCTGCACTGGGGGGAGATCTTTGTTGTACCAGGGGCTCTTGGGCGGCAGGATTCCCAAAGAGGCAACCGTTCCAAATCCATGCAGGGCCACTTTAATCAAACGATTGCGGTCAATGGCAAATAAAAGTGCCTTCCTGAAACGCACATCGTTCATGGGAGACTTCCGATGGTTGATCAGGAGCTTCAACACCCAGTAGGAAGGGCTCGTCATGATCGTGTATCCCTTTGCTTTGAGGATGGGTGCGGCTTCCGGCGGGATCCATGCCGCTTGAATATCCCCTCGGAAGAGCGACAAGACGGGATCGTTGACCTTCTGGAAGAAAAGTTTTCCCACAAAGGGTTGCCCACGATAATAGTCCTTGTTTCGCACAAAAAAACAGGCGCCCTCTTTCTGATTGTAAGCCTTTAACCTGTATGGCCCGCTCCCGATGGCCGCCTTGTCTTGGGGAATGTTTTCCGGTGTATAGTGTTCCCAGATGTGCTTTGGCAGGATCGGCATGCTTCCGGCCACATCCTCCAGAAACGGGGCGTAGGGCTTTTTCAACTGAATCACAACCCGATAGTTTGATGTGGCCTTCACTGCTTTAATGAGTGATAGATCGATCCAGACATACGGATGTCGCTTCATGTAAGAGACCGTAAAAACCACGTCCGAGGCGGTCACCGGGTCCCCGTCGTGCCATCGGGCATGGGTATTTAAATCAAAGACATATCTCAATGAACGGGGTTCGTACCTCCACCGGGTTGCCAGCATCGGGACAAACCCCTTGGCGTCCTTCCATATCAAGGTGTCGAAGACCATGCTCATGCGAAGGTATCCCGGCCCTCGTGGATAGTGTAAGTAGGGGGCGGGAAAGCCCCAGTCTTTTAAATCCCCGATGACGTAGCGAGCAACGGGCGCCGGGATCGCTTTTCCCGGCGGCAGGATGAAAACACACAGGAGGATCCACAGAACCCACCAGCGATACTTTCTCATTTTTTTCTCCCCCATAAAAAAGACCAAGATGCCAACGGGCTGTACCCGTGTGACCTTCCTGGTCCGTTTTCCCTGAAACTTCTATGGAAAAACTATCTCACTTACGATCTTCGTGATCGTTTGGATCTTTTATAGAAAACCCACGCCGCCCTGTCAAGGTTTACAAGTTCAAGACAGAAACGGGTTCGAAGTTCAAGGCGAAACACGAGTGACGTGAGGAGTAAGATGTAAGAAGTTCTAAGTGGTTCGCCTGAAGGGTATCATCGGCTAACGGCGAAAGGCACGAGGTGAAAACCTTATTATCGTGGTTGTGGATGTAGGTGAGGTATCTTGAGTCCCTTGCTAGCCATCAATTATCGAAACGGCACCAGTCATAAGCCATATACTCCTGCCAAACGTTGCTTCTGCTTTCCTCAGTTTTTTCTGGTTCATCCGACTAAAGCGTACCTGGCGTTATGAACAGCCATAATTTTGAGTTTAAAGAATTCCTTATCTCTGAAACCATAGGCCTGGCGTTTCATGGTTTTAATCTTGTTGTTTGTTCCTTCAAG
>JALTEW010000265.1 GCA_027073795.1 bacterium
CCCGAATATAGTCCTCATCCATCTGGTGAGCCTCCTCATCGCCTGTCTCCCGCTCTCTAAGCTGGTCCAGAAACCGCTGTTTCTGGTCTAACGGGTCATTAAGCTCCGAAAATCCATTGGCAATCTCACGACCCGCGACAAACAATTCAAAACGATCCGTCAGGGAAGGGTCTTCCTCATTCCTCCGGGAAAGGGGTGAGACCTCAACGGGATAATGGGTAATGAAGGTGGGCTGTACAAGCCTTTCTTCCACGGTTTCCTCAAAAATTGTCATAAGCAGCTTTCCCAGGCTCGGCGTGCCCACGACTTCAACACCTGTCTCAGCCCGTATGTAACGTTCCATCTTTGTGGCATCCGAAAGAATCTCTTCCGACATCCCAGGGGCATGTGCCAGTACTGCCTCCCTGACCGTCATGCGGCGCCACGGGGAATCATAGTTAATGGTCATTTCCCCGTAGGGAAGCGTACGCGTCCCGTAAAGGGTGTCTGTTAGGTAGTTGACAAGGGTCTCTGTCAAATTTAGAAGGTCATGATATGTGGCATAGGCTAAATAAAACTCCAGCATGGTAAATTCCGGGTTGTGCTGGGTTGAAATGCCTTCATTTCGGAAATTCCGGTTCAGTTCGAAGACGCGGTCGAAGCCCCCCACGACAAGGCGTTTCAAATAGAGTTCGGGCGCGATTCTCAGGTAGAGTTTCATATCCAAGGCGTTGTGATGGGTCACGAAGGGACGCGCCGCCGCACCCCCATAAACGGGTTGCATCATGGGGGTTTCCACCTCTAAAAACCCCCTATCCGCAAAAAACTGCCGAATGAGACGAATGATACGCGTACGTTTGAAAAAAATCTCCCTGACATCCTTGTTGACAATCAGGTCCACGTATCGCTGTCGGTAGCGGGTTTCGACATCGGTCAGACCATGCCATTTTTCGGGCAGGGGCCGGACGGATTTCGTCAAAAGAACCACCGATTCCGCGAGGAGGGTCAATTCACCCGTTTTTGTGCGAAAAAGGCCTCCCTTCACTCCGATAATATCCCCCGTATCAAGCTTCTTGAAGATGGCAAATGCCTCATCTCCCACTCTATCCTTCCGGATATAGACCTGAAGTCGCCCCGTCATATCCATAAGCTTGACAAAAGCAGCCTTTCCAAAACTCCGAAGAGCCACCATTCGCCCCGCGATGGAAAAGGAATCTTCCAGGCCCTCAAGTTTTTCTGCGTCCCATTCCTGATAGTCTTCGATAATCTGTCCCAATCTATGGGAAATGTGAAAATCATTACGAAAAGCCTGGATCCCGCTTGCTCCTAACTCCTCTATCTTTTTCAACCGTACATCCCGTAACCTGCTCTGGTCACTCATGAAATCTGTCTCTCCTTTGTTATTCCTGTCTCTTTTAGAGGAGTTTAGAAGGTTCGTCAAGGGGTAAAGCCACTGGCAAAGCCGCCTTAGGTCTCAAGGCTTCCCCTCATCTCTCCGGTTTTTCCGAGTAAAACACGGTAAAACCGGCGGAGGCATCATATCCCTCCCTCAGCGGTTCAAACGCGTAGGCCGGCTGCCCCGGTTGCTGAAACAAGGTGGAAAAGATTTTTGAAGATTCAAATCCCACCTGCTTTAGCCAATTCAACACGTCCTCAGCCATATAAAACGAGGCAAGGGTGTAAAATGGGTGTCCGCTTTCAGCCTGCTTCAGATATACCCTACCCCAGGGTGATTCCCGAAGCACCATTCCCAGAATCACCCTTCCTCCTGGCTTCAGAACCCTAAAAGCCTCCCTCAGGACCCTTATGGGGTCCTCAACGAAGCAAAGGGTAACCATTAGCAGACAGGTATCGAAGACACCACCGTGGAAAGGAAGGGCCTCTCCTTCCCCATTGACGCCCAGAACACCCCTTTTTCTCGCAACGGTAAGGGGTTTAAAGGCCGGATCCACACCAAACCGGATGGAGAGACCCTTTGCGAATCTGCCCGTCCCCACACCGATCTCGAGAGAAAACTGGTATTCCCATGGCTGGACTTGCCGCAGGGCATTTAGCTCAATGGCAAAAAGGGATTTTCCAGGATCCCTTTCATACCAGGCGTCGTATTGAGCGAAGAGGGCATCAAAAGGGTGAAATTCCACGGGACACCTCTCTTTCAAATCCACTTGCCGTCAATAATCATGAGGGATACCCAGTATATGCAGGGCAAGGTGCCGCAGATCCCCTGTTTTTTCCACCCAACCATAGTCGGCATCTGACTTGGAATCGAGGTCCTTGATGTAAGGTTTGATATCC
>JALTEW010000266.1 GCA_027073795.1 bacterium
TTTCAAGCTCTTTTAGAGTTAAGGAGTGGATCAGGATGGGAGAGTCTATGAACTTTCCATTCAACCTTACCTTTTTAGGATTTAAAGCTCGATCGTGCGATATAACAAGCACGTTGTCTTTGGTCACCCCCAAATCCATCTCCAGTGTCGTAACACCCACTTCATCCAAAGCAAATTGAAAAGCGGCTAACGTGTTTTCCGGCCTTAGCCCTCTACACCCACGGTGCCCTTCTATATCAAATTGCCATCCCACATCTTGTGGCGTCATGGAAAATGCCAACAAAACAGTAAATATAAGAAAAGCGCCTACCAGCATTCTTGTTTTCATCATATCCTCCTTATAACTTGAAAAAATCATTCTTTCAAGCCAGTGGTGATAATCCCCTGCACAAACAATTTTTGAATGGCAAAGAAAAGTACCAAACTTGGAGCCAGGATCATCAGCGTTCCGGCCATTATAACTCCCCAATCGTTTGCCGATTCAACGTTCATAAGCATCCTTAGTCCTATTTGAACCGTCTTCATTTCGTCGCTGTTGGTAACTATCAAAGGCCAAAGGTAAAGATTCCATGCGTAAACGAAATTGATCACGGCCACTCCACCAATTGTGGATTTAGAGAGTGGAACCAGTATCCTGAAAAGGAAACCCATTGCGCCCGTTCCATCTATTTTTGCCGCATCTTCCAATTCTTTTGGCACGGTCATAAAATGTTGCCTCATTAAAAAAGTGCTCGTTGCGCTTGCCAAAAATGGCATCGTTAAAGCCCAATACGTGTTTATCCAATGGAATTTTTTCATCATTTCAAAAAGAGGAACTATCATGATCATTTCAGCAGGCATGAAAAGGGTGATAAAAAGCAAAGCAAAAAGCACCGCTGACCCTTTGAATTTGAAGTTTGAAAAAGCATAACCGGAAAAAATTCCGAATATGGTTTTTCCTCCCATTATGATTAAAGCCATTATAGTACTGTTAATCATCAATCGACCCATGTGGACGCTTTTAAAAGCCTGCACGTAGTTTCCAAGATAGAACGAATTTGGAAATATCGAAGGTGGGTATTTGAAAACTTCCGCTGAGGTTTTAAAGCTCATGGTAAGGGCCAAAAGGATAGGCATTAAAACTATAAACGCTATCACAATCAAAGCTGCTTCCACAAGAATCGTTCTGATAAGTTTCTTTTGTCTCCTCTTCATTGGTAATGCACCGCCCTTTGAGCGAATTTGAAGTAAACGTATGTAAAGGCAGACATTATTATCAAAAGTATGATGGATTCAGTTGAAGCCAATCCTGTTCTGTAATTAACGAACCCATCTCTGTAAAGCTTGTATATCAAAGTTGTTGTGGTACTTCCGGGACCTCCTTGAGTCATTATATCGATCGTTCCGAAAACGGAAAAAGTCGTAAAAATGATGTTCATTATAACCAGATAAAAAGTGACGGGTGAAACCAAAGGGACGGTGATCTTTAAAAATCTCTTAAAAGCGTTAGCCCCATCTATGGTCGCGGCTTCGTAATAACTCTTTGGAATAGATTGAATACCTGCCAAGAAAAATATTATGTTAAATCCCAAATTCTTCCATACCGTCGCTATCATTATCGAAACCAATGCCAATGGATAAGTTGTGAGCCATTGTGGCTGTAATCCAAAGAATTTCAAAAATATATAGCTTATATAACCAGCCGCTGGGCTCAATAAAAAGGCCCACAGAGTTCCCGCAACCGCAGGAGATATCGCATACGGCGCAAACATAAGCGTTCTAAACACGCCGATTGCTGGAACCTTTTCATTTAGGAGTAACGCGATAAAAAGGGAAACGATGAGCCCCACAGTAACCGTGATGGAAACAAATATAAGAGTCGTGTATAAGACCTGTATGTATTCCTGAGACGAAAAGAGGGAATGAAAATTTCTCAAACCTATATAAATCATCCTATTTCCAAATGGGGATACCCTGTATGCGCTTAGTTTAAACGTCATAACAGCGGGGTAGTAAATGAAGAACCCGATTATCAAAAAAGTGGGTAACAACAGCAAATAAGGGACCCATTTTTTCAACAACTTTATCACCTCTTGAAATATAGAGAAGGGGTTTGAGCCCCTTCTCTATTTATTTTGAATCATTGAAAGAGAGAATTGTAATCTTCTATAGCTTGGTTGGCTTGATCCTGAGCCCATTTTAGAGCCGCTTCTGGAGTCATTTCGTGGTTGAAGACTTTACCCAGCGCTTTTTCTATAGTAGCTCTAACTTTCGGGAAAGGTCCAACAACTCC
>JALTEW010000267.1 GCA_027073795.1 bacterium
ATTCTTCTTCTATTCTTTTCTGGCGTGTCAGGTCTCGAAAAATCCCTTCATACCCCAGAACCTTTTTGTCTTCATCGTAAACGGCAATATTTGACATGGAAACAAAAAGAGGTGTTTTATCCTTCTTCTTAAACACGACTTCATAATCTCTTACATACCCCTTTGCCGCGATGATCTTCTGATATTTCACGCGATCTTCAGGATAATAATAAAGGTCGGTCAGGATATTCAGCTTCAAGACCTCTTCCTTGGATTGATATCCCAGCATCTCAACCCCCGCGGGATTGATGTCAAGAAATCTTCCCTCAACCGTGCTCGCAAAAACCGCGTCTTTGACGTTCTCAAAAAGCCGTCGATACCTCTGCTCAAATCCCACAATGGGTTTCCCAGAAGGAGTAGCTTCCCTGTCCGTCATCAGCCAGAAATGCCTCCGCGGAGAAACATTTGAAGGCAGTGTGGAAACCACATACCTTTTCCCGTTTTTTTCGATTTCAAAATAAAGAGATGCATCAGCGGGCCCCCCCAGCGCGGCATAAATTTTTTCTGCATCCCTCAAGGCCAGGACCTCCTGTAACGCAAAGGGGAAGGTCTTTCCCCCAAAGATGGAAAGAAACACCTCATCTCCGTCCACAAAGAGGCGTCCCTCTAGAACACCCATGGCCAGATCCCGCCTGTGAAAACGATGGGACCCTACCCATACCTGACGCTTCTCAGGCGGTTTGCATAACGCAAAAAGTTTCTCTCTTGACATCTATTCTTCTCCAGAATACCCGCATCACAACTTTACATTTAACATCTTAAGATATTCTGGACAATTTTTCAATCAAGCTGTTTTTAGCTCACCCGGAGCTAATTCAATCGATATTGACAAAAGACCTTAAATGCGTATATTTAAAGTAAATCTAAGCAGCGTTCAGACAAAGATAATGCTATTGGGAAGGTGACAATGAAACGGAACAAGCCTCCATTCAGAAAAGCCTTTGTGTTTGTAGGAGCCTTTTTCTGTGTATTCCTTCTCTGGTTCCCCAAACCAACGCTTCCAGGAATTTACGTCATGGTTGACACCAATGGGGTCTATCATTTTACCAACGTTCCGACCAGCCATAAATACCGCATCTTTATTAGAGACAAATCGTCCCGGTCATCAAAAAGGAAGCTTCAACCTTTCACAAAAAATCCGGCTCAATATGAATTCCTCATTCACCGGTATGCCAGAAAATATGGCGTGGAGTCCGCTCTCATCAAAGCTATCATTCATACTGAATCTCACTTCAATCCCCATGCCGTCTCAAAAAAGGGCGCCCAGGGATTGATGCAGCTCATGCCTGAAACGGCAAGGGACCTGTCCGTTCGGGATGTTTTCGACCCCGAGGAAAACATCCGGGCCGGCGTCCAGTATCTGAAGATGCTGCTTGAAAAATTCAAGGGGAATCTCCCCCTTTCTTTAGCCGCCTACAACGCGGGCCCCAATCTTGTTGGCCAATATGGGAAAGTTCCCCCCTACAGTGAAACGAAAGATTACATTAAAAAAGTCCTGACCTATTACCGGCTGTATCGGTAGCATCCTTGAAAACATACCCGCCTGAAAAACTCTGGAACCTGGCTAATCGACTTACGATGATCAGAATCTTCGTGATCCCCATCATCGTATGCCTCCTTTTTTTTAGTGGAAAAACCACCAGTTTTCTGGCCGCCCTACTCTATGTGCTGGCCTCCCTGACGGATATCGTAGACGGCTACCTGGCGAGAAGGATGAAAATCGTCACACGCCTTGGAAGGTTCCTTGACCCCTTGGCCGACAAGCTTCTGATGACATCCGCCCTCATCATGCTGATTGGCCTCCATCGTGTCCCGGCCTGGATGGTTACCATCATCATTGGCAGGGAAATCGCCATAACAGGGCTCAGGGGCATCGCCGCCACGGAAGAGATTATCATCTCCGCGAGCAAGTTAGGGAAATATAAGACCCTAAGCCAGTCCATCGCCATCGTCTTTCTCATTTTACACTACCCCTATTTCTCCATTCCCGTACGGGAAATAGGGGTCATTTTTTTGTGGATTGCCCTTGCGATGACGGTTTGGTCCGGCGTTGACTATTTCATCCGCTTCTTCAGAAAGGCCTTCCAGCCCGGCTCCAACACCTGAAAAAATGACAGAGGCACACATACTGGAACATGCCCCCCTTGCGGAGCGGATGCGACCCCACTCCCTTTCAGAGATGGTAGGGCAGGAGCATCTCCTTTCTTCCGATGCCCTCTTCCTGAAACAACTTGCTGCCGGCCAGGTTCGATCCATGCTCCTGTGGGGCCCCCCAGGGAGTGGGAAAACCACCCTGGCCTTCATCATCGCCCACCAACTCAACTGTAATTTTATCACACTCAGCGCCGTGTTCTCCGGGGTGAAGGACATTCGAAATGCCGCGCGTGAGGCAAAGGATCTCTGGAGAGGAAAAAGGCAGAAAACGATTCTGTTCGTGGATGAAATCCACCGGTTTTCCAAGTCTCAGCAGGACGCCTTTCTTCCCTATGTAGAGGATGGAACGGTCACCCTAATCGGCGCCACGACGGAAAATCCCTCCTTCGAGGTCATCGCACCCCTCCGCTCCAGGGCAAAGGTTGTTGTCTTAAAACCGCTAACGCCACATCAGATCAAATCCCTCCTTCAAAGGGCCCTCGCCGACAAAGAGAGAGGAATGGCCACTTTCCACCCGGTTATCGATGACGCCATTCTGACTCACATCAGCGAAGTTTGCGACGGGGACGCCCGCGTTGCCCTGAATCTATTAGAGGGGTTGATTATGGCAACCCCTCCCGACGAAGCGGGAAACCGTGTCATAGACCCTGAGTCCGCAAGAGAGGCCATACGTCGTGAAACCCTCCTGTACGATAAGGCGGGAGAGGAACACTACAATCTCATCTCTGCCCTTCACAAGAGCCTTCGGGGAAGTGACCCCGACGCCGCGCTCTACTGGCTGGTCAGAATGCTTTCGTCTGGTGAAGACCCCCTGTATGTTGCGCGACGCATGATCCGCTTTGCCACGGAGGACGTGGGTAATGCCGACCCCATGGCATTGCTCATCGCCAACCAGGCCATGGAGTCCTACCGTTTTCTAGGGTCGCCCGAGGGGGAACTGGCCCTGGCCCAAGCCGCTATTTACCTGGCTTGTGCCCCGAAAAGCAATGCCGTCTACAAGGCCTACGGACAGGCAAACGCAGAGGTTGCAAAGACCGGTGCCCGACCCGTTCCCTTTCACCTGCGGAACGCCCCCACCCGCCTGATGAAGGCCCTGGGATATGGGAGGGAATATCTCTATCCCCACGATGCGCCCGACGGGATTGTCAACCAGGACTATCTACCGGAAGGGTTGAGTACCCGCACGTTCTACCGTCCCAAAGATGCGGGCTACGAAGAAAAAATACGTAAACGCCTCGCGCGGTGGAAGGCCCTGCGACAAGCGAAAGAAAAATTGTAAAATTTCTCTTCGCCTCTCTTTACAAATCAGCAATTTCAGGCTAAGATTACAAATACCTAATGAGGAATACCTTAACTTTCTGATCCACAGAGAGGAGTGTGAAGGATGAACCATTTTTTTCTCACGAGACAATGGAGATACTGGGCAAACCTGTCTCTGCAAAACATGAGACTTTTAGATTTTCTAAATGCGCATAAGCACTTCATTCATCTTGAAAACGCTACAATTGAGCAAGTTAAGGACAGTAAGGGCCAACCTTACCAATATGAAATGTCTCACACCTTCCTGTCACCGCAGAGCATCATCCTTGCCCATGAGCGTTTTCCCGCCGTCGATGAAAAAACCGCCCTTTATGAACGACGTATCGCTAAAAAAGTCGCGCGCCATCGCTATGAATTCTTTCTGATGAATGACATGCACCTGATTGGAAACGCCGCCCTTAAAAACGGAGAAATCAGGATTGAAAAACCTTTTATTGCGATTACTGACTACTTACTTGTTTCGTTCCAGCCAGATGCCCCTGACAAAGCAGGCTTCAAAAACCTGAGCAAACAGGCCCCTTTTGCCTCGTTCGAGTATTTAATTTTGAATACCACCTGGATACAACATTTTCATCAGCTCATGCCACACGAGACAGTTCAGCGGTTGGAATTTTACGGCCTGCCTCCCGCATAGCGCAGCCACCACCAGAAAGCTTGCAATCTTCGAACCGTTTTTATTTCAAGAACTGCACCTTCCGGGAACAATTGGCTGAATTTGATAGCCTGACCGCCAAGGAGCAAGGCCTGATTTTTCTCCCTGGATACGACAAGATGGAGGGCCGGAACCGGGGGCAAGTCCTGACGGACAAATATCCTTTGGCTGTCTTCGCCCACCCTGTCCGGCGCAAGCGTGTCTTTCATTCCTTTGAAAGGCTTCAGGTAAATCATCCTGACAAACCGTATTTTCCCGTCTCGACAAATCTCAAATTCCCCTGTCGCGTGGTGTCCCTCACGGCGGGTGTCATACAGAATCATAAACTTTCCGCCGTGGGGCGTGGGATATGCAATCTGGCGATGTCCAGCGGGCCAGATAACCACCATTTTTCGAACAGGGTAAAGAGCAAAAATCACCATCAATACTACCAGCAACAACCCAAACACCTTGCGCCTGTTCCATAAAATCTTCATGTCATTCCTCTCATACCCGCCTGAAAGATTTAAATCAACCACCGGCTCCACAGGGAGCACGAATTGACACAGCCTTCAACTCTGATAGGATGTAAAGAGGAAAACGGAGGTAACAAGAGAGACTCTGAGCGGTACCACGTTCATGAGTTCTCCCTCCCATCTTCAACGATGTACCTGTTTCGCTATGGGAGACAAAATGATTAAAACAAGATACAAATCAATCCCCCCCTACAGGACCAAGGATGGTTCCATCATCCGGGAGCTTCTGCATCCTGACCTTCATGGAGAAACAGTGAATCAGAGCCTTGCCGAGGCCACGATCCCCCCCAATTTCACGACCCTCCGCCATCATCACGTTAATTTCAGCGAAGTCTACCATGTCACGCATGGAACCGGCGCGTTAACGGTAGGAAAGGATGTCAGTGAAATTCGCGAGGGAGATACAGTGTACATCCCGCCCGGGGCTCAACACTCGGTCACAAACACAGGACCAACAGACCTGCGCATTCTCTGTTGCTGCACACCTCCCTACACCCACGAGGGTACCGTCATTGATGAAGACAACTCCCTTTTCTAACCTGTTTGCACCTTGACTTTCCATGTAAAACATTCCATGATTCGCTTAGTTATTGTAAAGATTGGAACATTTTGATGAAACTTGAAACTACCCAAGACCTTGAAAGCTATCTGAAACACCTGGAAAAGTTCGGGATGGTTTTCGGGCTTGAAAACATTCGGGCCATCCTCTCCAGCATTGGAAACCCCCACCTCACCTTCAAGTCCATCCACATCGCGGGAAGCAACGGAAAGGGATCCGTCGCTGCCATAATCCAGCAGATCCTGACAGATTCGGGGTTAAAATGTGGCCTCTACACCTCCCCCCACCTTCAGCGTTTTTCAGAACGTTATAAAATCGATGGGAAAGAAATCTCCGACACGGACCTCCTGAAACACGCCAATCGCGTGATGGAGGGCATCAAAAGGGAGGGGATTCCGGAAGGGTTTACCTATTTCGACTTTACCACGGCCATGGCCTTCGACTATTTTGCCAACCAGAAAGTCGACTTCGCCGTTATCGAAACGGGACTGGGCGGGCGGCTTGACTCAACAAACGTGTTGCAACCTGAGGTTTGTGTCATCACCCCTATCAGCTTGGAACATACCCAGATACTCGGAGACACCCTCAAGACCATCGCCATGGAGAAGGCGGGAATCATCAAGGGGAAAACCCCCGTGGTTATCGGAAAGCAGCGGTCCAGGGAAGCTCTCTGGGCCCTCCTTGAAAAGGCGCAGGCAGAAAACGCACCTGTTTTCGTATTTGGCAGAGACTTCTTCGTGACCATCGGGAAAGACAGCTTTGATTATCACCAAGGGAAAAGGCATTTACACCATTTGCAAGTATCTCTTTTGGGAGAACATCAAAAAGAAAATGCCGGAACAGCTATCTGCGCCCTTTCCGTATTGAAGCAGTCCGGCGCCACTGTTCAGGAAGACACGATTCGCGAGAGCCTCAAGCGCGTTTCCTGGCCGGGAAGGGGAGAACTCTTTACGAGAACTGTCGATCCTACCACTCAACTCATGCTGGACGGGGCCCACAACCCGGGCGGCGCGGAAATTCTCTCACGAACGATTCGTTCCCTGCATTACAACCAACTCCATATTATGATCGGCATCCTCGGGGACAAGGACATCGAGGCCATTGCCGAGCGGCTTCTCTCTCTCGCCCGTCATGTGACGGTCGTCACACCTCACAATGAGCGGGCTCCGGAGGCGCAAACCCTCGCCCGTCGTATCCGCCCTTATCTTCCCCCTTCGGCCTCCCTAAACGTCGCAAGCTCCATACCGGAGGGCTTTCCTTTAGCCACTTCCCTCCTCCAGTCGGGCGACCTTCTCGTCGTCACGGGGTCTCTATACACGGTGGGCGAGGCGCGGGACCTCATAGAAAAGGATACGCAATGGAGAAAAACAGGCCCCTGACCGAGCTCACACCCTCCTTCATGGGAAACAACAATAAAGGGGAAAACCCTTCCCCTGTCACAATTTACACAGATGGTGCCTCCCGGGGAAATCCGGGTCAGGCTGGAATCGGGGCCGTCATTCACCTGGACCATGACCACATCTATGAAACGAAAAAATACATCGGCATCGCCACTAACAACACCGCGGAATACCTTGCCCTTATCCACGCCCTCAAGTGGCTGCAGGAAAAGGGCTGGTCCCGTCCGCTTACGATTTATTCCGACTCCCAGCTCATGGTTCGCCAGTTAACAGGAAGATACAAAATCAAACAAGCCCATCTCCAGGCGCTGGCGCGCGAGGTTCACAAACTGTTGCATTTCTTCCCGTCCCATGAGATAATTCATATACCAAGGGAGGAAAATAGGCAGGCCGACCGCCTCGCGAACGAGGCAATCGACAGCTATGAGAAGAGGACATACTAAACAGGAGTGGGCCAGGTGGTCGCCGGCAAACAGGTTTTGCCGGAGGAAAGTCCGAACTCCAGAGGGTAAGGTGCTCTGTAACACAGAGTCCCGGTGACGGGAAGGAAAGTGCCACAGAAACATACCGCCACACACATTGTGTGGTAAGGGTGAAATGGTGAGGTAAGAGCTCACCGGTGGACCGGGTGACCGGTGCATCGGGCAAACCCCACCCGGAGCAAGACCAAATAGGAGGGTTGCGTGGCCCGCGCGGAGACCCTCGGGTAGGTCGCTTGAGGAAACCGGCAACGGTATCTCCCCAGATGGATGACCACCGCCCCGGAAGGGGAACAGAATTCGGCTTATGACCCACTCCTATTCTAAGAGACAAAATCATCTCACTGAGATGTGAACAGCCATAATTCCTAAGGATAAGGTTATTTGTTTCGATTCCTGATTGCTCTATTGTCATTAACTACAATGAGTTACGCATCTATCATTCAATTTGTCTCTATGGCATACAACTTGCTTGGTACGTAGCGTTAG
>JALTEW010000268.1 GCA_027073795.1 bacterium
GTCGCATACATACAGCACACAGAGGAACAATAAGGACGATCCGTGTCCCGGCTTCCCACGCACTGAATAAAGGCAATTTTCTGAGGAATATCCCCATCGGAAGGCCGCATGACCGTGCTGCTGTATGGCCCCGTAGCACTGAGCATTCTTTCAAACTCGATGGAAGATACGACATTCTGATAACGTCCGTAACCATATTCTCCCTTGCCCAAGGGGTCATACTCATCAAAACCGGGGGACAAAATCACCGCGCCTACGCTAACCCTTTCCACAACCGGCGGCAGGGTATAATCAATCGCCTTTGCCTCACAGACATCGGCACAGATGCCACATCCAAGACAACGACGGCAACTGAGGCATCGCTTGGCCTCACGCACAGCCATCTCCTCGGTAAACCCAAGCTGAACCTCATCAAAGGTCTTAATGCGTTCATGGACATTTACTTCGGGCATTGGGACCCGTGGTTCCTTTTCAATTCCCTCACGCACATCTTCAACAGGGAAAAAGGTTTCCTCAAGCTCCCGTCCCGCCTTGAGATCTGCTCCCCTTAGATAGCGATCGATGGAAACCGCCGCGCGCTTTCCCGCCGCCATGGCGTCAATAGCCATGGCCGAACCAGTTACCAAATCCCCCCCTGCAAACACGCCGGGAAGGTTCGTCTCCAGGGTCAGGGCATCCACACGGGGCGAACCCTTCCGCGTCAGTTGAAACCCGAGTGATTCGACCAGGGAAACATCGATTCGCTGGCCGATGGCCGGAATTACTCGATCCGCTTTTAGGACAAACTCACTCCCCTTGACGGGGATTGGCCGCCGCCTGCCCGATTCATCCGGATCGCTAAGTCGCATCTTGATCATCTTTACGCCGGTCACCTTGCCGTCTTCCCCCACAACCTCGACAGGGGAAACGAGGTAACGAATCGCTATCCCTTCCTGTATGGCTTCTTCTATTTCTTCCTCGTTGGCGGGCATCTCCTTACGGGAGCGCCGGTAGCATATCTCCACCGAGCCTGCCCCGGCACGTAAGGCGGAGCGCGCCGCATCAATGGCCACGTTCCCACCCCCGATGACGATGACATGGCCGGAAAGGGCATCAAGGGTGCTTAAATTAAGGTCTCTCAGGAAATCCACCCCCGGCATGACCCCTTCGAGATCCTCACCCGGGATGTTCAGTGTCTGGTTCTTATGAGCGCCCACGGCAAAGAAAACGGCTTTGAAACCTTCCTTCTTCAGATCTTCAAAGGTTGCATCCTTCCCAAAGGCCACACCCGTTTTTATCTCCACGCCCAATGCCTTGATGGCATCGATTTCTTTATCCAAGACCCTGCGAGGCAATCGATAGTCCGGAATCCCTACGGCCAGCATCCCGCCAGCAACGGGAAGTTTTTCAAAGACATGAACCTGGTAGCCCATAAGGGCAAGATCGTTGGCACAGGTCAGTCCCGCCGGACCGGCTCCAATGATGGCGACCTTTTCCTCGCGCCTTTCATGAATGACAGGGACAGGGATTGGCTTTCCGGATTTTTCCTCATAATCAGCCACGAAACGCTTTAACGATGCAATGGCGATAGGCTCATCCACCTTCCTCCCCCGAAGGCACATCGTCTCACAGGGGTGGCTGCAGATTCGCCCACAGACGGAAGGGAACGGAAGCTTCTTGCGAATAATGGCTAAAGATTCCTCATACCGACCTTCAGCAATCAGCCCCACATACTCCCGCACGTCCAGGTGAACCGGACAGGCAATAGCGCAGGGAGGGTCTTCCTTATCAATCACATAGGTGGAGGGAACCGCCTGAGGGTAGTTGATATAGACCGCTGCACGCCCTGTCTCACCTTCATTATATTCGCTCATAACCTCCAGGGGGCAATTCTGAGTACAAAGACCACATCCCGTGCACTTCTCCGGATCAACCCGTTTCGAGTGGCGGGCGATGGTTGCCGTGAAGGCCCCCGGTTCACCTTCCAGCTCTAAAAGATCCGCATGGGTAATCAATTCGATATTGGGGTTTCTCGCTACCTCAACAAGCTTCGGCGACATGATACACATACTGCAGTCATTGGTCGGGAAGGTCTTATCAAGCTGGGCCATTGTTCCACCAATATTAGCGCTTTTCTCAAGAAGATAGACCTTAAATCCCGATTCCGTCAGGTCGAGGGATGCCTGCATTCCCCCAATCCCGCCCCCAACAACAAGAACCGCACCCGATTTCTCCTGGGTCATGACGAACCTCCCGGTGCCGTATAACGATAATACGGAATCTTCC
>JALTEW010000269.1 GCA_027073795.1 bacterium
ATGCAAAACTTTATGCAAAAACAAAGAGCAAAGAGAGCATCAAAAAGCAACAATAAAAACAAAAAAACAAAGCCAAAAAAACAGCAAAAAACAAGGCAATAAAAAGCACAGAAAAAAGCCAGAAAAAAGAAAAAGATTTATAAATAAACCTCTGTTCTTAATCATTAAAAAAAGCGATTTTTCCGTCTAAATCAGATAAAACATAATATCTTGCAATACACAAGAGAACATAGCAAAAAATATACAAGAACAATATACAAAAAAAGAATATAAGAACAACAGGGCAGGGTAAAAAATGGAAGAAAAAACAAAAATAGAAAAAGAAGAAAGCATTAATTCCAATAATAAAGCAGCACTAAATTCAAACATCAGCACAGAGAAAGAAAACACAAATAATCAGGAAAAATACAATGCAAATAATATTCAAGTTTTGGCAGGGCTGGAAGCAGTAAGAAAAAGGCCTGCTATGTACATTGGCAGCACATCTATTAATGGCTTACATCACCTTGTCTATGAGGTTGTTGACAATGCGCTTGATGAAGCCCTGGCAGGGTTTTGCACAGACATAAAGCTTACAATAAACGAAGACAACAGCATAACTGTCGAAGACAATGGCAGAGGCATACCTGTTGACATGCATGAAAAGCTGAAAATCCCTGCACTGCAGGTTGTTATGACAAAGCTTCATGCAGGCGGAAAATTTGACTCAAAAACATATAAGGTTTCTGGTGGCTTGCATGGTGTTGGCGTCAGCGTTGTAAATGCCCTATCTGTCTGGCTCGAGGTGTATGTAAAAAGAAACAACAAGGTTTATTATCAAAAATATGCAAAAGGAAAGCCATTAACAGAAATGTCTGTAATAGGCAATAGCACATCTACAGGAACAAAAATAACATTTAAGCCCGACAATGAGATATTTGAAACAACTGTCTTCAGCTTTGACACATTAGCATCAAGAATGAGGGAGCTGGCTTTTCTAAACAAGGGAATAAAGATAACAATAGAAGACAAAAGGTCAGGCAAAAAAAAAGAGTTTCAGTATTTCGGCGGAATTGTTGCGTTTGTAGAGCATATAAACAAAAACAAGACAATGCTTCACAAGCCGATATATATATTCAAAAAAAAAGACAATATAGAGGTTGAAGAGGCCTTAAGCTATAATGAAACATACAAGGAAAGCATTTTCTCATTTGTAAACAACATAAACACAATCGAAGGAGGCACGCATTTATCTGGATTTAAAAGCGCATTGACAAGGGCAATCAACACATATGCAGAAAAAAACGGCCTTGCAAAAGACATAAAGATGACAAGCGAAGATGTAAGGGAAGGCCTCACAGCAATAATCTCAATAAAAATACCGCAGCCGCAGTTTGAAGGCCAGACAAAAACAAAGCTGGGAAACAGCAATGTTAAGGGAATAGTTGATTCTATAGTGTTCTCAGAGCTTACAGCTTTTCTCGAAGAAAACCCGCAAACAGCAAAGCTGATAGTAAACAAGCTTATAACTGCGGCAAAAGCAAGAGAGGCTGCTAAAAAGGCAAGAGAGCTTACAAGAAGAAAGTCAGCAATGGAGAGTTTATCCTTGCCTGGAAAATTAGCTGACTGCTCTGAAAGAGACCCTGTAAAATCAGAGCTGTTTATCGTCGAGGGCGACTCTGCAGGCGGATCTGCAAAGCAGGGCAGGAACAGGGAGTTTCAGGCAATACTGCCGCTAAAGGGAAAAATACTCAATGTCGAGAAGGCAAGAATCCATAAAATACTTAACAACAATGAAATTGTCACAATAATAACTGCATTGGGCGCAGGCATAGGCGAGGAATTCAAAATAGAAAAGCTAAGGTACCATAAAATAATTATAATGACCGACGCAGATGTAGATGGACAGCACATAACATGCTTATTGCTTACTTTCTTTTACAGGTATATGCCAAAAGTAATAGAGAACAAATACCTTTACATAGCCCAGCCGCCACTATACAAAGTAAGAAAAAACAAAAAAGAGTATTATATATACAATGACAACGAGCTTTTCAGGCTTTTAAAGGAAATAGGCAAAGAAAATGTATCAATACAGAGGTATAAAGGATTGGGAGAGATGAACCCAAAGCAGTTATGGGAAACAACACTTGATCCTGAAAAAAGAATACTAAAGCAGGTAACGATAGAAGATGCTGTCGCAGCAGACGAAATATTCACAATATTAATGGGTGACGAAGTAAATGCAAGAAGAAAATTTATTGAAGAGCATGCC
>JALTEW010000270.1 GCA_027073795.1 bacterium
GAATCGGAAGGATCACATTATCTTACCCACAAATCACTGGATCGGAACGGCCAACGGAACAAAGGTGGTGTTTCCTGTGGCGATTCATATTCTCGTCGTAACGATCGATGCCTGGATTAGAAACGATGAAGTTCGCCTTGCTGATATCTTGCGAAGAGTGAAACATAGCAGGCGATTGCCTGTGACGCCAACGAAGTGATAGGTGGTCAGGTATTGAGAAAAAGAATCTTTGTTTTTTTAAGCCTTGTTCTGTTTTTCTTTTTCCTTGTTTCATTAAGGGCGGTTCACCTGACGTCGGATCCCCCTGCCCGGTTGAGCTGGAGCGGGGGGCTTTACGGAGATGAGCCGGCCTACGCGCACAACGCGCGGAACAAGGCCGTTTTCGGAAAATGGGTGTTGGATGAATGGAACCCCTTTCTGTATAACCCCATTTTGACCTTTTCGGATTACCTCTCGTTCAGGATTTTCGGGACGGGGTTCCTCGCCTTGAGGATGGTCGCATTGTTTTGGGGGATGCTCTCTCTCATATTTATTTATGTAACATTTCGACGTAAGTTTAAAAAGCTTTGGTTTGCGGTACTTGGTGTTTTTTTAGTAGAAACAAATTATTTCTTTTTGATGTATACTCGGTTGAGCCTATCGGATACCATGTTGACCAATTGGATGTTGTTGGCACTCTTTTTGTGGGCCGTGGGGACGGAAAAGTCGTGGGTACGTTTTCTATCAGGGCTGTCGGCCGTGGCCGTCTTCAGCTGCAAGCCCACAGCAATCTATTTTGCCGCTGTTATCGGGTTAGCTTATCTCTTTACGTTCGCTCGCGATCGTGAGGGTGGATGGCGTTGGAAACCTTTCTTTCTTTATATTGTTCCATACCTTACTGGTTTTGGAATAGGAATGGGGATATGGTTCGTCGTATATTATCTTCCCTTCCACGCTCAGATCGCCCGGTATTCCAGGGAATGGTCAAATCTTTCCATGCCGCGGGGTGTCGGAGATTTTCTGGAAAGAACCCTGGGAGGGCACGCGCCGATCGCTTTCAAGCACTTCGCGTGGTTTCCCTACGTCCTTTTAGCGGGATGGCTTTATTTGCCGATTTCTGCCTTTCGCCTTCTGAGGAAATGGCGCTCCGTCAATCCCTTGGAGTGTCTCGCTCTGGCGTGGTTTGTCCTCGGATATTTTGCTCTTTCAGGATTTCGATACCGTCCCCCAAGGTATTTTGTGTCCCTTGTTCCTCCCACGATCATGCTGGCTTTGTGCGGCTTAAACTATCTGGCCGGGCTTGCCTCGGAGGAGTCCCACCCCCCCCTGGGCTGGTATTTTTGGGTGCCCTACGCGGCGTGGGTCGGGTTGACGGCCTTTCTGACGAAAAAATACCTACATTTTGACACGAAAGAGCTCTACCTGGGAGGAGCAGCCCTGGCTGTTTGGATGGGGATATGGATGGGGCGATGGGCGCGCCGGAGAACGGCCTCATTCAGGGGTGTCGTTGGATATGGGGGGGTGGTCGTCCTTGTCGTGTTGGCGTTAAGCCACAATGGACGCATCTATGTGGATTGGGCAAGACGGCCCGCCTATAAAGAAGTACGGGTTTCCCGAGCTGTGGGGAAACTCGTCTCCGGGGAGACCATCGCTGGGTTGTGGTCCCCTATGGTGTGTATGGAGAACGATAACAGGGCCCTCTGTATCGCCCCGGGCTGGTTTAACGACCGGGACCCCTACGGGAGATACCATTTTCCCTACCTCTTTCTTTGGCGCGGGAATCGAGACGCGGAGCTTTCCATGGTGCGGCGCGTGCTGGGTAAGCGGTTCCTCAAGACGCGGTTGAAACCGGTAGCCCGGTTTTCCATCAAAAACGCCTGGGCGTATCTGTTTAAAGTTACCACCAACTAATAAGAAACAAATAGGCTGTTAGACAAAATAAGAAAGGAAAGTGAATACGTGTACTTAGATGTGATAAAAGATAAGAAATTATGGGGGATATTCTCTCTTGCTATGGGGACCTTGTTATATGAAGTAACATTAACATTAATTTTCTCATTTATCGTCTGGTCAAATTATGCATTCATGATTGTGTCTACGGCGCTCTTCGGGTTTGGGATCGCGGGGGTCATGTTGTTCGTGTTTGGTGACCGATTCCGTGCCGGAGCGTATGACCGGATTTTGTCGCTCTTATCGTTCCTGTTCGCCATGTCGGCCATCGCGAGCTTGCCCGTTATCGTGGTTATTCCCCTGGACATGAGCCGGTTTCAGACCGTGTCCAATTGGATTTACCTGTTTATTATCTTTCTGGCGATTATGATTCCGTTTTTTTTCTCGGGTCTCGCCATCTCCCTGCTTCTGACCCGAGAGAGGAAAAAGGTCAACCAACTCTATTTTTTCGACCTGGTCGGCGCGGCGATCGGATCCCTGGTGTTGATCGTCTTGGTGACCCCCTTGGGAGCGAACGGCACCTTGTTCGTCTCCGCCTTGTTGGGGATCGTGGCCTCCTTCATCTTTCTGGAAGGGAAAAAGCCGGTCAAGGTGGTGCTTTTGGCGTGCGTGGTGGCGATCATGGCCCTCGTGCCTTTCGCGGAACGCATGATCCCCCTGTATCCCCACCAAAACAAGCGGAATTTCAAGTGGAACCTGAAAAATCGTGGGCACCTTTTTTCGGGGTGGAGCACGTTGTCCCGGATCGACGTGATGGGGCGGAAAACCAAAGGCGGCCTCCGGGCGCAGATCTGGATAAACGGGGGGCAGAATCAATCTTTTTTGGCTGTTTTGACGCCGCGGCACCTGAGCCATCCTAACTGGAACGAATCCATTAATTACCCCTATATCTTCATGCGTGAAAAGCGGCCGGAAGTGCTGATCATTGGTTCCTCTGGAGGAACAGAGGTCGTTTACGCCCTGAGCCACCGGAGCCGGCGGGTGGATGCTGTGGAGATGGATCCTCTGATTTGCAAACTTGTGAAGAATGACTTCAGAAAATTCAACCACGATCTTTTCAATCGACGTGACGTTTTGTTGGTCAATGACGAAGGGAGAAGTTTCGTCCTGAATGGTGTCAAGAAGTATGATTTGATTCAGATGCGCAACAACTTTACCTCCATCGCCATCGCGTCCGGGGCGATCAACCTTTCAGAGACTTACCTCCTCACGGTGGAAGGGATGAAGAATTACATCGAGGACCTGAAGGAAAACGGGATCCTCGCCCTGAACCGGTGGGGGAGTATCCGTCTGTGCACGACGATCCGGGAGGCTTTTGGGGCTTTGGGGCGGAGAGACGTTTGGAGACACGTGGTGATTATGACGGGGGAAACCTGGATGCTAAATGGGTTTTACTTCAAAAACAGCCCTTTTACCGACAAAGAAATTGAATGGACAAAAGAGTTCGCGCGAATCAAGCACTTGAAAATTCTTTACCACCCGGGAATGCCAGAATCGAAGAACCTCTACTCGAGGATTCTCAAGGGGCCAACTCCAGAATCTTATTACCATTACGCAGGGTTCAACTTATCCCCTCCGACGGATGAACGGCCCTTTTTCAACCATTTTCTCTCCGTCGGAGCGGGCGAAATCCACTTAAAAGACTCTCTGATCCCCTCGGAGCTCAAGCGTATCTACCATCTCTTCGCCTGGAAAGCGTTTGCGTCCTCCGGTTTCGTAATTTCCAAATCCGACCTTCCCGTGATCTCCCTGGGGATAGAGGCCATCTTGGTGTCCATCTTGTTTATTTTTCTCCCGTTGAAACTGAAAGACGGAACCGAAAAGGGGGCGTGGCCCTTTTTCTTTTATTTCTCGATCCTCGGAATAGGGTTCATCATGATCGAGCTGTGTTTGATAAAGCAGTTTACCTTGTTTCTCGGGATACCCGCGGTTTCCATTTCCCTGGTTATCGCCCTCATCCTTCTCTTTTCCGGGCTGGGCAGTTTTATCGCGGAACGGTTCGTCCAACGGGAGCGAAAGGCGCTTCACGTCATCCTGCCCCTTTTGTTTCTTATAGGGATCGGGTTTAGCCTCGTTCTGGAGATGGTTATCCCGTTTTTCCTTGGGGTTCCGTTCTGGCTAAGAGTACTCGTGACAGGAGGTCTTATTTTACCGCTCGGGATCTGCATGGGTATGCCATTCCCCCTCGGGCTTCTGCTGGTTCACAAGCATTATCCGAAGATGGTGGGATGGGTCTGGGGGGTGAACGGCTTCGCTACGGTGGTGGGGTCCGTCGCGACTGTAATCATCGCGTTGTTGTACGGGTTTAAGGTGGTCTTTTTGATAGCCTGCGCACTCTATTTGTTGGGGAGTTTTCTGCTTGTGAAGATGGACCGTCCCCAAGGCGCTCGATAAACACTTTGCACCGGGAGGAAGGTTTTGAATTTCTTTTGGGAATCTGATAAAAGGGGAAAATTCATGGTAAAAATGGAAGTGGGGGGATACAGTGGAAAACACGGAAAATAAAGAAATGCGCGTCACCGTCGTCATCCCGACGAGGAACGAGGAGCCGACCATTGCCGAGATCATCGACGGGTGTAAACCTTACGCCGATGAAGTTCTTGTAATTGATGGGCATTCGACGGACCGGACCCGCGAGATCGCCGAAGAGAAGGGGGTTCGGGTCGAATTCGATCATGGGAAGGGAAAAGGAGAGGCGCTCCGGACTGCGATCGAGTTGGTGACGGGAGATATCATCGTTTTCATCGACGCGGATGGTTCTCACGATCCAAACGATATTCCGAAACTCGTGCAGCCTATCAAAGAAGGGAAAGCGGACATGGTGGTGGGCTCTCGCGGGAAGGGAGGGAGTGACGAACTTCACGGGGATGTGGCAAAGTTTATCCGCATGATTGGCTCTGACATTATTTGCCTGGTGATTAACTATCGTTTCAATGTTCGACTTACGGACAGTCAAAATGGTTTCAGAGCGATTAGAACAGATGTGGCCAGGGTGTTGAATCTGAAAGAAGATATTACGACTATTGAGCAGGAAATGACGATCAAATGTCTGAAAAAAGGATACACGATTTCCGAAGTTCCGACGCACGAATACGAGCGGAAACATGGTGAATCGGTTATCAATGTTTGGAAAGTCTGGCCCCGTTATATCTGGAGTGTCATCAAGAATATCATTTAGGGGAATGCATTGAAAGTAGCGTTAGTAAATTTACCCTACCCCATCCAGGTCGTCAGGGAAGGGCGTTGTCAGCATGAGGCGGCCATATGGGATACAGTGTATCCACCTCTGGAACTGGCCATTCTCGCGGCATTACTGAGGAAAAATCATGATGTCCTTTTGGTTGACGCCGTTGGTGAGAAATTGACTGAAGAGCAGACATTTGACCTATTAAAACCTTTTGCCCCTGATTGGATGTTTGCCCCTGTTTCAACGCCGACGATAGATAATGACCTCAAAGTATTGCGAAGAGTGAAACAGACCTTCCCCCAAATCAAGACAGGGATTTTCGGGGTCCACGCCACCTATTTTGCCCGATCGCTCGCCCAAAGTCCTGTGGTCGATTATGCGATCATGAACGACCCGGAAGACGCCGTTTTCGAGCTCGTGAACGGACGGATTCCGAAAAGCGTCGCCTACATGGATGAGGACGAAACTGTCGTTGTCATGCCCCCTGAGTCCCATGTGGACTTAAATCGTCTTCCTACACCGGCGTGGGACTTGATCAAAAAAGAAAATTATATCCTTCCCATCGTCCGAAAGCCATATGTTTTGATGGAGACTGGACGGGGATGTCCCTACCGATGTATCTTTTGTGTGGTCCCTTATTTTCACGGTAAGAAGCCCCGGATGAAAAACATCGAGAAGATGGTGCAGGAACTGCAGGATGTCCGGCCCATGGTCGAAGACATCTTCTTTCACACGGATAATTTTACCTTCGATCCCGATTATGTGAAGACCTTTTGCAAAGCGCTGATTCAGTCTGGGTTAGGCTTCAGGTGGGTTTGTAATAGCCGAGTGGATACTATCGATGAAGAGATGGTACGTCTGATGCGGGACGCGGGGTGCTGGTTAATTTCGTTCGGAATCGAGTCAGGAGATCAGGGGATTCTTGATGGATGCAAGAAAGGGATCAGTGTTAAACAGGCAAAAAAAGCCATTCAAATCGTTCGGGAAAACGGGGTCATGGCTTCGGGGCATTTTATTTTCGGTTTGCCGGGCGAAACCGAAAAAACGGCGGAGAAAACCATTAGGTTTGCAACCACCCTTCCACTTAATTTTGCCGAATTCTACATTGCGACCCCATTTCCTGGCAGTGAACTGTACGAGTCGGTGAAGGACACACTTTCTCTCAAATGGGACAGTATTGGCTACGACAAGGATCCGTATGAGAGCTATCTCGATTTGAGAGGGCTTAAAAAAAGAGGATATCGATCCTTTTATCTCCGGCCGGTGAAGATGTTCGACCTCGCGAGAACCTTTGGTTTTTCCAAATTGCCGTACCTCGCCCTGTCAGGTCTTCGTTTTCTATCTGCCACGTTGTTCAAGAAATGATTTGATGGGATCAATTCAGGGCCGTATCAATAAGGTATTTACGTTCTTCTTTTATGCCGTCCTGATTGTCTCTTTCTACGCCATCACGCGAATCGGGCTCGTGGAGCTCTTGAACATGCGTTTTCACGGGATCGATTTCTGTCTGTATGACAACGCCTTGTGGAATGCCGCTCACGGGACGTGGCTGCATTGCGATTTAAAGCATAGCTGGTCATACCTTGGAACACATTTTTCCCTAATCCTTTTTTTATTCGTGCCGTTTTATTGGCTTGGCGTGGGCCCGTGGTTTCTGATCTTTGTCCGATCTCTCGCCATGGCGGGGGGCGCATGGTGTATAAGGTATTACGCCCGATGGAACGCCGGTTTGCCAGAATTTGCCGCGGATATTTTTGGGATTTCTTTTTTACTCCATCCCATGGTTCACATGGCGGACCTTTCCGAATTTCATGGGATGATCCTGGAGCTTTTTTTTATTCCCTTTTTTTTCGTAGCGCTGAGATCGGAAAAACGCTGGTTTGTCTGGGGGGCTCTTTTTTTGTTGCTTTCTGTCAGAGAAGACACTTGGCTCTACACCGCTGGGGCTGCTTTGGTACTTCTTTGGAGGGAGGACCAGAAGTTTGCCTGGAAAATTTTTGGCGTATCGATCGCGTGGGGTGCCTTGGCGCTATTCGTGTTTATGCCGTTCTTCCAACGGGGAGTTGACGGCATTGGAGGCGGAAACACGCAGTTTATGAATTACCTCACACGATATGGGAATTATCACCTGAGCGACCTAATCCCCCGCCTCATTACAGATTTGCGAATGTTTCTGCCCCTCGCTTTTCTCCCTCTGCTTGGAGGAAAATATTTGTTGCTTATGTTGATTCCGCTAATTCAGATCCAAACGGGACAGATAAAGTATCAGATCTACCTTCTGAGTCACTATTCGTCGTGTGTCATTCCTTTTGCCTATCTAGCAGGAATTCATGGTTGGAAAAACATTGAAGCCTTTTTTCAAAGAAGTGAGGGATTCCGGAGGGTGAGCCTTAACGCTTTTCGGATCGCAATGGGAGGTGTGGTGCTGGGTGTTTCCCTCGTTGGTTTGAGAAATTCCGTG
>JALTEW010000271.1 GCA_027073795.1 bacterium
ACGGTGGACGATATCCTGGATGTTATCGAGGAAGAGGTCACCGAGGATTTTCACAAGTCTTCGGCCATCGTGCCGGTAGAAGAGAGCTATTACACGGCGGGGATTGCCACGCTTTACAAGAAACGGGTTGGGTGGCTGATGCTCTTGCTGGTGGCGGATTTTTTGTCCTCGAGCATCATCGCCCATTTTGAAAACGCCTTGAAGGCAGTCATTGCCCTGGCCTTTTTCATCCCTGTTTTGATCGATAGTGGGGGAAACATCGCCGCCCAGTCATCCACCCTAATCATCCGGGCCTTGGCCATGGGGGATCTAACAGTCAAGAAGTGGTTTTCCGTCGTCAGAAAAGAGCTGATGATCGGATTGATGCTCGGGATAACCTTAGGGCTCATCCTGTATATCCGGGGATTTTTCTGGCGGGGCGGTCCGACAGTCGGGATGGTTGTTGGGATGGCCATGGTGGCCATTACCCTCTGGTCGAACCTTCTGGGCAGCCTTCTCCCCATGGTCCTTACGAGATTTAAGCTGGACCCTGCGGTCATCAGCAGTCCATTATTGACCACCGTGGTGGACTCGACGGGATTGCTCATTTATTTTACACTGGCCAAGTTTATTTTTCATTTTTAGGTATTTTCCTGAAGAGAAGATTTCGTGCGAATTCATAAACCCTAATTATGTTATGGGCAACCCATCGGAGCAGGAGATGCGAGCCTATGGCCAGTAAGGTTGTCAAAAAAATCCTGGATGAGTGGCTTCTTGTCGCCAGCCTAATCGGGTTGGGGATTACGTGTCTGTGGAGAGGGCACTTCCCTGCCTACACCGCAACCGATTTCCACGTGATTTATATCCTCTTTGTGTTTCTCGTCATCATCAAGGGGCTGAAAGAGAGTCATTTCTTGAAAAGAATCGCGGCCAGCGTGCAGGCGGGGAAGCGGTTACCGGTTAAATTTGTTTTGCTGACTGCCGTTCTTTCCATGTTTGTGACCAACGATGTGGCCTTGTTGACGATGGTGCCGCTGACTCTGGCCCTTGATCTGAAAAGGAAACACATCCTGGTGATTCTCGAGGCCTTGAGCGCCAACGCCGCCTCTGCCCTAACCCCCTTTGGGAACCCGCAAAACATCTTCATTTTTTACTATTACCACATCCCCTCTACTGTTTTTATTCACGCTATTCTCCCCTTTTTTCTCATTTTCATGGGCCTTATCGTGGTCTTGGCATGGAGAGAAGGCGATGGGGAGGCACCGGAGCACAGAAATCCCCATGCCCCGAGGGAAACCTTGGATAGAAGGGGCTATGTGTATGGAATACTCTTCGTCATTTCTATCGTGGCGGTATTGAAATTCGCCCCCTTGTGGCTGGGGGCGATTCCCCTTGCGTATGCCGTCATTGCAGACCGCCGAAGCCTGAAAATCGATTGGCTGCTGTTGCTGACCTTTTTTGCCTTTTTTGGGCTTACGGATAACCTTGTCCACCTCTTGAAGTTTCATCTCACCACGCCTAGCCGGGTTTTCCTGTTCTCCGCGATGGGGAGCCAGGTTATCAGCAACGTTCCCAGTGCCCTCTTATTTGCCGATTTTACGAAACATTGGTCTGCCTTGCTCTGGGGCGTCAGCGTGGGGGGATTCGGAAATCTCATCGGCTCTCTGGCCAGTTTGATTGCCTATCGTTTTTACCAGGCTAAAGTTTCAGACACAAAATCATTTCTTGTGGCATTTCATCTCTACGGTTACGCCTTGTTTGGTATGGGGGTTCTGGCATACTTCGTTTTTGGTTAATTATCCAACCAGGGGTAAAAAGGGGAACGTCCTTTTCACCAGGTACTCTCCCCATGGCTTGTGATAATTGGCGGTCGGCTCAAGCCCAAATGCCTCTCTTTCTAAACCATCTTTCACTTTTATCGACTCTGTAAATAAAAACAACCTTTCAAATCCCCATAAGGCCTGTCTCCCTTGAATGCATAACAAAAAAAGGATAGGATTTATCAAAAAAGGAGGATGTGTATGAAAAGATTTGTTGCTCTTGTTGCTTTAATTGTTTGTGTTTTCCTTTTCGCGCAAATCAGCGCGGCTGGTAGTCCCATAAAAATCGGTGCTGCCCAGCCTTTGTCCGGGAACCTGGCCGTTTACGGGGAAGGTTTCAAAATGGCCCTCGACCTTGCCGTGGATGAGATAAATGCCAATGGCGGTGTCAAAGGGAAAAAGTTGGCGGTCATCTACGAAGACGGCAAGGGAACGGCCAAAGATAGTGT
>JALTEW010000272.1 GCA_027073795.1 bacterium
ACCCATGCCTTTCCTTCAAATTTCATGTCAACCCCTACAAATAGGCCCTTGGATCCGCGATTTTCCCCTCGATGGCTGTTGCTGCGGCCGTCAGGGGGGAAGCAAGGTATATCTCACCCTCCGGGTTTCCCATCCGCCCCTTGAAGTTTCGATTCTGTGTCGAAAGGCAGCGCTCTCCATCCCCGAGGACTCCTGCGTGCACGCCCACACAGGGTCCACAACCCGGCGTTACAAGGGTTGCTCCCGCATCGATAAAAATCTTTAAGACCCCCTCCCTCATCAGGCCTTCAAGCACCCGCCTCGACGAAGGAACGATAAGCAATCGCGTGTCTGAATGCCGGTGTTTCCCCTTTAAAATCCGTGCTGACTGGATAAAATCAGATAGACGCCCATTGGTACAGGTCCCAATCACCACCTGCTGGATAGGAATTCCCAGAACCCTGTCATGGGTTACTTCATAAACATTATCCACCGTGTGGGGACAAGCTACCTGAGGGGTCAGCGTGGGGAGATTGATGGCAACCTCCCGGACATATTTTGCGTCCGCATCTGGCGAGATGGGCTTATAAGCCTCTCCACGGCCTAGTCGCTCAAGGTACCGATGGGTTCCCTCGTCCGAGGGGAAGAGCCCACACTTTGCCCCCGCCTCCACCGCCATGTTGGAAATGGTTAAGCGGCTTTCCATGTCGAGAGACGCAAGCGCTCCCCCCCCGAACTCCAGGGACTGGTAGGTTGCCCCGTCGGCTCCCAGTTTCCCGATGAGGTACAGGATGAGATCCTTGGCGGTAACGCCTTCTGAAAATGTTCCGCTCAGTGTGACACGAATGCTTTCGGGAACCATAAACCACGTTTTCCCCAGGGTCATGGCCACGGCAATGTCTGTGGAGCCCATTCCCGTTGAAAAGGCGCAAAAGGCCCCCCCTGTACAGGTATGGGAATCCGCCCCTACCAAAAGGTCACCGGGACCGATATAGCGCTCCGCCATAATCTGGTGGCACACACCATCTCCCACCTCGCTGAGCACCGCCCCGTATCTTCGGCAGAACTCCCTGAGAAACTTGTGGTCGTTTGAAAGTGCCCGCCCCGGGCTGGGGGCTGCATGATCGAGAAACACAACCGTTCTCGAGGGGAAAGCCAAGGATTCCCCGCCAAGGGCGTGAAACTGTCTGACGGCCAGCGGCCCCGTTCCATCCTGCATCAACATCCAGTCGACACGGGCAAGGACGTAATCACCCGCGGAAACAGCATCGTCTGTATGAAGAGAAAGGAGCTTTTCTGCAAGTGTTTGACCCATGGGCTAATTCACCTCTTCTACCTTGACCAGTTCCTCAAACCGAATATCGCATCCGACAACTCCCTTTATCCCATCTTCATCACAGCAGATGGGGGCGGAAACCGTCAGACACAGGGCGCCCGTGATGGTGGAGGTGTAAAGCCCAGTCACGTGAATCTTCCCGTTCTTCATGGGCTCGATAAACCACTCACGATCCAGATAGACCTTATGAAGTCCTACCTTCCCGTACTTGGCTTTATCCACGATCTGGGTGATATTCTTTGTGATTTTCATGCCCTTCTTATCTACCACATAGGCAAACTGGATAAACGGGTGATCCTCTACAAACCAGATTAAAATCGGTTCTATCTTCTTGGGATCCATCGACTGGATTTCTTCCAGTTCGGCAATTTCTTCTATCAAGTGAGCCGCCATCTCATAGGCCCGTTTCTTGATCTGATCAAAATCGGAAACAAAATATTCGGGAAGATATTTTTTTGCCAGACGGGCCATCTCTTCATTAGAGATATCCGTAACCCTGCCCTTTTCATACTGTGCCGTGACCCATTTGTAAATCTTGGCAGCACCGGGGTGGCGCTTGTCCACCCTTCGCTCCTCGGGGAGAATCAGGTAGGAATTTATCCACTGGACAATCCCCGCAACCCCCGACTTGTCATTGATCATAACGCCGATCGGACGATTGAGAATCTTGGCCGTGTCAAAGATGTTATAGATTTCCTCATTCTTGAAGATCCCATCCGCGTGAATTCCGGCACGGGTCACATTGAATTCCGACCCTACGAACGGCTGATTCTTTGGAATTGTTTCACCGATTTCACGCTCAAAATAATTCCGGATTTCTGTAATCACCCGTGTATCGATCCCCGCGTCACTCCCTGTGAGGCTGATATATTCGATAATCATGGCCTCGATCGGGGTGTTACCTGTTCGTTCCCCAATACCAAGAAG
>JALTEW010000273.1 GCA_027073795.1 bacterium
TGTTTGCTTGGCGCAAATAGTCTCAAAAAAATGATCATGAAAAAAGAAATCAGATATATTTTACTTATAGCATTTGTTTTTTACCCTTTCATTCATGTTACACACAGCGCGTTTAAACCTGTTGAGCTTCGAAAAAGAAATCTTAAAAGGATTCAATATGTTTTAGAAACAACCGATCCCAACGATATTGTGTATGACCCTTATCTACTTTTCAACGTATTTTTTAAAAACGATGTTGATTTCTATTGGATGATAAACGGTGGTCTTAAAACTGGTTACCTGCCTAACGCATATTATTATATCAAAACCAAAAAACCAAAGGTTATTGCATTATACGACACCAGAATAGATCCCAAAAATCCGCTGATACAAAAATTCTATTCCGAGTCTCAAAAATACAGAACCATATATTACCTCAGTCACAAATATTTAATAAACACAATTATCATAAGGTATTGGTTAAAAAGCCATAATAACGACTGTCTTCCCTTAATTGATACAATGAGCCCTTCCTCCTTGGATTTTGACGCAGTAAAAAAGGTGGGGGAAAGATTTTATTTGGATAAAGATTACAGGCGGGCAATCTACTGGCTGAGGCATGCTTTAATGAAAAAACCTATCGACAGGATTTGCGCAAAAGAATACTTTCACGCGCTTATCAGTGAAGGCCTTGAGGAAAAAGCAGAAACATTTAAAAAGAATTTGGAACAATTAAATCAAATGACCATTGGCCCCTTTGTTTTTGAAAAGGGAGATTCTCTCGAGGCAATTGATTTCGGAAGGAGCACTTTTAAAAAAGGAAAAACTATCGCGACAGAGTTGTATCTAAATATATTAGACCGTTCGGATATTAATCTCGCTCACACGGCTTTTATTTCCTTTGAAAAAGACGGAAACTTCTATTTTGGGAAAGATTTCCCCTTAAACAGAGTTGTTCGCTTTGGTGAAATCTATAAAACAAAAGGAGTAATTCAAGTTCCACAAAAATTGCCATCTGGGAAATATGATGCCTATTTCACTTTCAGAATACCTTTAACCGATTATAGATACAAGATCATGGGAAGCAGTAAAAGAAAACAGTTTCTTGGATCTGTCAAAATAGAATGAGGCTCAACCAGAGGAGGAAGGGGGCCATCCCATTTACGAATAATCCTCAATCCTCTCTGATGGATTGGAGATAGAAGGCCAGCTAATCGGTTTTTGGGCTTCCGGTCCAAAATTTTCTGCCGGGCGCGTTTAAGATACAACCCTTTTTCATTATTTCATGGGTTGATGGTGACTTTTTCCACCTTGACTTCGGGCTTGTCTGAAATTTTTCCTTTTTTGAAATGGCGATAGTAGTAGTCAATTTTGGGAATCAATAAAGAGAAATATAATTCATATTGACCGGACGGCGCGTTTTCCGGAATTATGATTTCCCCTTTTAATTTAAAAAGTTCTCCCGCCTTTTGGGCTTTTAGCAAACTGATTGCCTTGCCAAAACGGAAGTTCTTCCTTTTCAGTGTGAGGGCGACTGCCTGATCACCGCTGATATTGGGCAGGTTTAAATAAAGCGTGAAGGGAACAAGCCTGGATTTCGAGATGCTTTCAGGAATTGAAATGGCGTTCAGTTCAAAGTTCGTTTCAAATTTCCAGGGGCCATATTTCAGACGCAGAAGGTTTCTGTATAGGGTGTTCGCGCAGGCCTGCTGGGCAAAATCTACCTGGTCCCTCGAAAGTTGAAGGATTCGGGATACGCACAGTTTTGAGAGGGGGTTTTTATGTAGCAGAGCGCTGTACCAGTTCAAAGCACTTTTAAAGAAGTGGTTTTCATAGAGAAAATTCGCGACGCCTAATCCATGCCTGAAATCAAACAAGGCGGGATCAAGCTTTTTAATGAGATTGAGGCGGGGTTCAATCTTTTTCTCTGAGATGTCCATGGCGATGGCAGTTTCGATTTTCTTTCGTAAAACGGTTTTAATATCGGTTTCGAAAGAGATATTTTCGATTTTTATGTTAGGTTGCCCTTCAGTTTCCACGAGAAGATAAGTCAAGCCTGAAGAATCCACCCTGAAGGGTATCAGGAGGTGGTAGGTGTCCATGCATCTTTTCGCGTGACGAAGGGTTATTAAGGTGTCACGCGTGATTGTTTTTTTTGCCAGGAGCTGGGAGGGGGTAATAATTTTGAACGTAACTTTTGCAGGGTCCGCTAAACAAAGGTGGAAAGTGGCATAGAAGTTGTAATACCCTTTTCCAAGCAGGACAGGGTTTTTAGAAAAGAGGCAGTAATCGTTTTTATGCCTTTTATGATAGAAATCTGTTGACATGTTGATTCGTTTGATTGAACCCGGAGGTACCGTTTCCACCAGGAGATTTTTAATAAACTTGAAATCGTAATGGAATATGGATTTAAAGGTCTCTTCAAAGGCACCTCTCTTGAATGGCCAGAAGTTATCGCTGTTTTTCGTGAGCTTTCGTTTGGCGAATTCTTCTATAAATTTGTTATCTGGGATCAGGTTATTTGAAGAAGTTTTTAGGGAAGGCGAGACGAGACTCAACAGAAGGCCGTACTCAGGGCGCACATTCAGCTCATAGATATAGGGTGATGACCATGGAAAGGACCTGTGAAGGTGGAGCGTCACGAGTTTTTTTTCGAAGGGAAGTAATTTTAGCTTTTTCCCCGCGATGTCGATTTTGTTGGTGACGTAAAAGTTCTCTAACAGAACCGGAATGGTACTTAAGAGGCGGGGAGATACCAGCACGAAGTGGTAGTGCGTTTCTGGTGTGAGGAAAAATTTTCGGTACCCGGGGTTGAAATCTATTCCGTTTAAAAATCGGATGATGCGCCTTTCTTGTGCCTGAAACAACGGGATCGGAATATGGGGAACATGTGGAATCTCCGGGAAGTCTTTTCCCTTGTAAGCAAAAAACCTTATTTGATGCCCTCTCAAATGATGGAGCAAGGGTTTATCTTTTTCAAATTGAAAGGTTTTTATAAGGAAACTTTTTGGTAACCTGTAATGACATTTGATAGTTGCAGGTGATGGGACGACGAAGATAGATGGTTTTTGTGAGCAAAAGTGATATTTGGGGAAAAGAGTATAATGCATCTTTCTGATACAGTTTCCCCTGATGTTCTTTAGAGCCCATTGCGTGGCATAGTAACGAATGTTTCCAAAGCAGGCGTATTTTGCTTCACGGAATCCAATGAAAAGCCCATAAGCAATAAAGACTACAAAAACAAGTTGAATAATGGTTTGCCTCAGCTTGCTTGATCTCAGGATTTTTAGGATTGATTGACACCCAACCGCTGCGAGAACATAAACAAACGGGAGAGGATGGAGCAGATACTCTTCTCCAAAGAGTGACTTCGTTAAAAACAGCGCGAAAAGAATCAAAGCAGGGAAGGATGCGATGACGACAGCCAACTTTCTTCGGTTGGATAAGATGGGGCCTGTAATCGACAAAATAATAATAAAAGGAGGCCCACACTTTATAAATAACCAAAGATTTCCTGGTATGTGGGCCATGTTGAACCAGAGAACCTTAAGTGGATTTGCAAGGATTCCTCTGGGGGTTCCCACGAGCGCGGCCACGTGCAGGTATCCGTTAATATAACGTAATCCCTCTTTCCAGTTATGCCACAGAATGGGTTCGAAGGCGTAAAAAAACGTAGCCCAGAGAATAACAGAAAGAAAAAGGGAAGGGGAAATGAAAGTATGAAGTATTTTTTTTGCAAAGGTTTCTTCTTGATAGCTATTAAAAACCTTGTAAGTGTGAACGAGGAAAAGGAAAAGAAGAACGATACTGCCGTTATATTTGACAGCCGTGGCAATTCCAGCAAAGACGCCGGCAAACACGTAATAAGCGATTTTTCTTGTTTGAGATATCAGTATAACGAAAGCCGCCGAAAGGGTGAGAAAGAACGTCAAAGGCACTTCCGGCTTGATGGTGTGGGTTAGGCCGATAGCCAGGGGGGAAACGGAAAAAAAGAACGCGCTGAAAAAAGCTGTGGTCAAAGATTTGAACAGGCGCTCGGAAAGGAAAAAAAGCAAAAGACTCAGGAGAATGGAAAGAAAAATATAAAAGGAACGGCCGATTTTGGAAAGGGTTAATGGATCCATTCCAATAGGCGTGTTATAGCCCATGAGGCTGGCCGATTTGTTAATCCCGTGCCAAATCCAGCTCAGGATAAGGATGTTCCCATAAGGGTTGCCCGTATAAAGAGGGTGTTGCGCAATGGGAGAATAGTCATGATGTATATAGTTTTTTTCCTGAGCAAAATAACGTCCTGAATCAGGGTGCCAGTCCGGGATTCCCTGGTTCCAGTCTGTGGTAAGGCCTCCCAATCTTGTGGCCAAGGTAAGAAAAGCTATCAGTAAAACAAGAAAAATTTTTACGTAATTCCGATAATCTCGCGTCATCTCAATCTATTGTGATCGTTCCGAGTGAAACACTTTCGTGAATTGAGGGGTTTCCATTTTTTAACAAATGATATCGTTTGTCTATTCTCGGCATCCTGAAGGTGAAATAAATTTGATAAACGCCGGTGGGTATTTTTTCTGGCACATGGACATAAGAATCAATGCGTTGAAATGCCCCGAAAGAGGATGTCTTGGACAGGTTAAAATCTTTCCCGAAATAGGTGTTCCCATTTTTGGTGAAATAAACGAATCCTGTTATATCACCGTTATAATTGAGAAGATTTAGATAGAGAGAAATGGGAATAATACACATCCGTTTTGTGTGATGGGATATCGTATAACTTCGAAGAGTTAAACCAGTTTGAAATTTCCAGTATCCTGTTTCTATGTTTGAAAGTGCATTCAATTTGTTTTCAACCTGTTGAGCTTTTTCCGGTTTTGAAAGGGTTTGGTAGATATGTTTAAGTATTTTCCACGCATTCCGATTAAGTGGATCCCGTGCAACAACCGTTTGAAACCATGGGAGAGCGGATGATAAACGCTTCATAGCAAGAAAGGTTTTCCCGATTTTTTGGCACACGGAAATGGGAAAATCCTCAGGATTGAACTCCCTGACATATCGAAAAAGGGATTGTCGCTGTTTTTCGTTTTTCAGAAATTTCCAGACAATTTTCATCTGAAGAGAATTCTTTAAGAGAAAATTAAATGGGATCTGTAATGAGAGGTTATTTAAATTAATTTTGCTCCCTTTTCTTTGAATGATAACGAAATAGACGGGGGCTCCCGATGCTATCTGGAAAGGAAGTTTAATGCGATAATTCAGATGACAGTTGTTATTAATGTTATTGGAAACAACAGTTTTTTCAGCTAATGTGTGTCCTAAAGTCATTACAACAAAGGTTACACGTGAGTGCGGGGGTAGAAAAAGGTTCCCATTTCCTTTTAAGATATAACGGCCTTTTTCACAAAATATCGGGCTGGGCTTCCATACGTATGAATCTTTTGGACTTGCCGGCTTAAAAAAAGGCCTTGGGATGGTTGAATTTTTGAAAGAGATTACCGGAATGCTTAGTGAAAGAAATTTTTCAAGAAGTGAAAAGTCATAGTGAAATAAACTACGAAATGTTTTCCGAAAGTTTCGGGGGGACTTAGATGTGAAGGTTGATAGATATGAAGCCGCCTTTTGGGTCGACAAGTCAGGGGGGAGGAAGTGAGCAAGTGGATTCTTAAAAGAAGTTTTTACAGGCATTTTCTTGAAAAACACCTTGACATAAAGACGTTGCGTGCTTCTGAGGGAGAAGGTGTATAGATAAGGACTGCGCCATGGGAATGAGCGAGAAGGAAAAATTGTAATAACCTTTCGTTCATATGGGAGTAGGGTGAACGATTTGGGAAGATTATGAGATTTCAAGAAAGATATTCCATCGCCATTAACGATATAACACCTAAAAGAGGGGTGTGGTTGTTTTGTCACAATAGTCCATGTATAGGTTGTATTGGGGTGGAGGAAATAGTCATTGTATGCGGGGTTAAGATTCACGCCATTTAGAAATCTAACAAAAGAATTATTAATACTTGGTAGGCAAGGCAAAGAGAGTTCGGGAATATAGGGATTTGTATCGAAAAATTTCTGTGAACCGATGACACGGATCTTGTATCCACGCAAAAGATGTATGAGAGGTTTTGACTTCTCAAGATTGAAAGTTTTTAGAATAAACCCATTTACCTTTTTGGGAAATGAAGATTTAGTGTATGTTACCAAAGCAACAGGCTGTTTATTCCTGCAATTGTTTTGATAATGTCGAAGGGTGTGGTGCCCAACATGAATGCACTGCCCATTCAGGTTTTTCTGAACCCATTTTTGCGTGTGATAACGGATATTCCCAAGGGAAAAATATTTGATTTCGTAAAGACTCCCATATAAACAGAAGGCGAAAGTAAAAACGATGGTTAGAGAAGCAATTATTTTTGTCCCTATAATCCGAAAGGCAGAAATCTTTCTGTAGGTAAAATAAAGCCCCAGCGCAGCCAAGATAAATACGAATGGCATGAAATGGAGGAGGAATTCTTCCCCAATTAAGGGTTTAGTCGAGAAAAGAATCAACAGAATGATCAATGGAAAAAGGGCGATTCTTAATTGTCGGGATATGAAAGGGCTTTCTGAAAGAAAAATACCTATAATCGCAAAGAGTAGAATGAAGGGATTTGCGGATTGGGCAAAAATCCAAAGGTTGTGAGGCATGGTTTTGATGCTATAAAATAGGAAAGGGAAGAGGCCGGTATGGACTTTTAACTCTGGAGGTGTCGCGGCATAAGCAGAAACATGAATGTATTGAAAGATGTAGACAAGGCCTTTTTTAAGACCCAACCACAAAATGGGTTCAAAAACATAAAAGGTGAGAAGGCTAAAGATTCCGGCGATGAATAGCCGGAATGAGAAAAACGTATGAAAAATGAAGGAAAAGCTGATCTTTTTTCTTTGTTCCTTTTTGTAAATTCGGTAAGTGTGCATGAGATATAGGTAGACAAGAACAATGGCACCGTTGTACTTTAGCGCGGCTGCAATGCCCGCAGTGATTCCCCCTAAAACATAAAGCCAGAAGCTGCTTTTCTCAGAGAGTTTGTACGCTATGATGGCCGTAAGGGTGATAAAGAAAGTCAGAGGGATTTCTGGTTTAATGATATGGTTCAGATTTATGGAAAGGGGGGAAAGCGCCCATATCAAAGCACTCAAGAGGCCTATCGATTGTGATTGAAAAACGTGAGAGGCAAAAGAGTAAATAAGAAGTGTTAAAAGGAGGCAAAGGGACAAATAAGACAGCCTGGAAACGATTGAGATGTATAATTTTGTTAAAGGGATATGGCCGTATCCAGTCCAGACAGAAATCTGATCGAGTCCATGCCAAATATAACTGAGCATCAGAATATTAGCATAGGGATTCCCGGTGTACCAAGGGGTTGTCCCAATGGGCCTATAGTTGTGTTTTATATATTCCCTGCATTGCACAATATAGCGAGCGGAATCAGGATGCCAGTCGGGAATACCCCGGCGAATATCTGACGTGAGGGCTCCCAAGTGAAGTAACAACGTTAAAAGAAGAATGGCAGCCAGGATGAAAAGAGGGATCCTTTTATGTTTGAATAGTAGGGATCGGTTGAGTTCGGGCGGTAAGTCAGAATTCGGGAAACAGGTCATGGGTAACAGAGTGATCATATCTTATGAGGTGATAAATTTGATATAACTCCGATTCTCATATGTGCGCATTGTATAGCTTAAGAGGTAAGGAATGTCAAATATTTTTAGGCTTTGGATTTAAATTTTTGCACTTTACGCCGTATTTCTCTTGTGTTAAAGATAGCAAAGTTTATACGATCGAGGGAGAAGATGGCGAACGAAAAGATTGATGAGAAGAAAGAGGGCCTGAGTATTGTGATCCCTGTTTTTAATGAACGGGAGGCAATCCGGAACACCCTCACAAAACTGATTGAAACGACTTCTGAATTACCATATCCCACGGAAATCATCGTAGTGGATGATGGATCATCTGATGGAACGGGCCAGCACATCGATGAGTTTTCTGAGCAAGGTATCCATCTTGTCAGGCACATGAAAAATCGTGGGTACGGGGCCGCACTGAAAACAGGAATTCAGGTAGCTTCTTATCCCTTTATTGCCATTACAGACGCGGATGGCACCTATCCCAATGATCAGATTCCTGTCCTTTTTGAAAAGATGGTGGCGGGTCATTTTGATATGATCGTTGGAGCACGGACAGGCAAATATGTGAAAATCCCACTTTTTCGGAAACCAGCAAAATGGGTTTTAAATAGGATTGCCGATTATTTGGCGGAGTTCAAAATCCCTGACCTTAATTCCGGTTTGCGTATCTTTCGGAAAGAGATCGCGAATCGGTTTATGAACATTCTTCCGGATGGATTCTCATTTACCACGACCATCACGCTGGCCATGCTGACGAACGGTTGCAGGGTGGAGTATGTACCGATTAATTACAAAGAAAGAAAAGGGAAATCTAAGATCAGACCAATTTACGATACCTTGAATTTTTTACAACTTATCATTCGAACCGTCCTATGTTTCAACCCCTTAAAAATTTTTCTTCCCATTAGCTTTTTTTTCCTTATTGTAAGTTTTTTTATGCTATTATATCGAGTTTTTATTGGGAGAGCCTTCGGCGTAACCTCGGTTATCATGTTTGTCTGCGGGATCCAATTCCTGGGGATGGGGATGTTGGCTGATTTGATTGACAGAAGGAGCTGATAAGTTAACTAACTTAATTGATTGTCGAAAAAGAAATGGATGGTACAAGTAAATGAAAATCCTTTTTATCAACCCACCATCAGATCATGAGATTATGGGGAACAATCCAAGGGTGCTCGAGGAAGAAAGGGGGTATAATCCACCTCTGGGACTCCTTTATATTTCAACTTTTTTAAGGAAAAATGGCTTTAAGGATATAAAAATCATTGACGCGCAAGTCGGAGAACTTTCTTATACGGACTTATTCCAAAAAATTAAGGATTTTTCACCGGAGGTTGTGGGTCTAACCGTCATGACCTTTACACTTCTGGATGTAATCAAAACGGTTCGTTGGATAAGAAATAATCTTGATGGTGTTAAGATTGTGGTGGGTGGTCCTCATGCGCATTTATACCCAAAGGAGACCTTAGAAGCGCTGGATGCTGATTTTGCGATTATGGGCGAAGGAGAACATAGCATGTTGATGCTGATGGAAAACATGGGAGACCGGGAGAAATATAAGGATATACCTGGGATTGTATTTAGAGATGGGGAAGAGGTGGTTTTTGGTGCTCCTCCCCACTTAATTCAGAATCTGGACGAAATCCCGCATCCGGATAGAACGTTATTGCCGTTTAAAAAGTATAATTCTATTTTATCTTCCGAATCACCAGTAACAACCATGTTTACCTCCAGGGGATGTCCTTATAAGTGTAGGTTTTGTGACAGGCCCCATCTTGGAAAAAGCTTCAGGGCTCATAGCGCTGAATATGTCATAAGAGAGATGAGTGAGTGTGAAGCGCTGGGCATCAAGGAGATTCTCATCTATGATGATACGTTTACAATTGACAGAAAACGCACCCTCAAAATTTGTGAGCTTTACAGAAGAGCTGGTTTGAATGTTAGATGGGATATTCGTGCTCGCGTCAACACCGTTGATGAGGAGGTTGTTAAAGCCCTGAAAGAAGCGAATTGCCAGAGAATACATTTCGGTGTTGAGGCAGGGACCGAGAAGATATTGAAGGTTCTCAATAAAGGAATTACAAAAAAGCAGGCAATGGAGGCTTTCGCTTTATGTCGCAAGTATAAGGTTGAAACACTGGCATATTTCATGATTGGGTCACCCGAAGAAACGGAACGTGATATTTTTGAAAGTTTCAAATTCGCGAGAAAACTGAAGCCAGACTACCTTCATTTAACGATTCTAACACCGTTCCCTGGAACGGAAATTTATTTTCAGGGAATCAGAGAAGGATTGTTTCCCGATTATTGGAGGGAATTCGCGGAGAATCCAACAGAAAACTTCAAACCGCGTTTTTGGGAAAAAGAAATTCCTGAAAAAAAACTTAGGGCGTTAATTATCAAGGGTTATCGCTCTTTTTATTTCAGGCCGTCTTACATTTTAAAGAGAGTTTCCAAGTTAAAGAGCCGGGAAGAATACCTTAAAAAGTTTCGAGCAGCATTTAAATTATTGAAATGGCAACAATGAGTTAGGTATATTTCAAATAATTTCATACTGAAGATAGCAATCATGATGAAGTGTAAAATTATTGAAAGGCTATGAAACATGAGGAGGAAAACCGGTTTTTTAACGATTGATTACGCCAAGGGGAGGGAACGAAAGAAATCCTTGAAGTACCGCTTGTGGAGAAGAACCCATGAGGTTCTTAGGGCGATTGAGCAGTTTTCGGAAATTCCCGTGGAGAATATCATCGATCTCGGAACGGCCGAGGGCAGGATGCTCAACGTCATAAAGGATCGATACCCAAAGGCCCGGTGTGTCGGGGTAGAATACGATAAGACCCTTGTCACCTATGGAAGTGAGCGTTTCCCACGCCTGTATTTCGTTCAAAGTGACATCCAGCATCTCAGCTTCAAAAAAGATATTTTCGACGTGGTAGTGGCGACCGCTGTGATCGAACATGTTCCGGATCCCTCAAAGGCATTGCGCGGAATTAAAAGGGTTTTGACACCGGGAGGGCTTCTGATCCTGACAGCGCCCGATCCGTTTTGGGAAAATCTTGCCACGAAGGTCGGGCACCTTGAGAAAGAACAACACCATCGGGTAATGGGGCTGGAAGAACTGAAAACTCTCGTGATGGCTGAAGGGTTTACCGTCGTCCAATCCATGAAATTCATGGTATCTCCTGTGGGAATGCCCTTAGAGTTTGGCTTTGAGAAACTTTTGCGCCGTCTCCAATTGAATTTTTTGATGGCAAACCAGTTGATCGTGGCAAGATGTTGAAGCACAAGGCATGGAGATTGATAGGGCTGCTCGTCTTGGCATACATCATCAGCCGAATCGACTGGATGCAATTCAAATTCATTCTGCGCCGGGCCAAAATCGGCTGGTTCATAGCGGCTTTTTTTTTGAATATTCCCCCGCTCTGGTTGAAAGCGACGCGGTGGCAGCTCCTCTTATCGGCTCAGAAAAAGAAAGTGAGGAACGTAGAGGCCTTTCTTTACTACTTGAGCGCAACATATCTTGGGGTAATTACCCCAGGCCGCCTTGGGGAATTTACTAAGGCCGTTTACCTGAAAAATTATGGAATCACCAACCTGAGTTTTGGTTTCTCGAGCGTTCTTGTGGATCGTCTCTGGGACCTTTTTTTGCTGGTCCTATTGGGGTTATTGGGAGTAATTATTTTTCACCCCTGTCCTTACGCGGGTGCCATGGGCAGTGTAGCCTTGGCAATATTCGCCTTTTTTATCTCATACTTTATGTACCCCAAAGGATTTGGGAAGATATCCGATTTTTTTTATAAAAAAATCCTCTCTTACAAGATACCGGACGTCGCAAAAGGGGGAGCCGGGCAGTTCAGGGATGGATTGTTACTTATAATAGGAAAAAGGGTCTGGATCTCAATCCTATTGACGGTGTCAGCGTATAGCATTTTTTTCTTGCAGTGTTATCTGATTGCCAAGTGCTTTATGGTTCCTCTTGGATATTTTCAGATTGTGTTGACCATGGCCATGGTCAACCTTTTCAGTTTTATCCCGATCACTGTTTCGGGACTGGGGACACGTGATGCAGCACTTCTTTTTTTGTTAAATCAGAAAGGAATCGGATATGAGTTCATCATGGCTTTTTCAATGGGGATTCTTTTTGTGTTCTATATTGGAGGAGGGATGTTGGGAATGCTGGCTTGGTTCCTGAGGCCGATCGAGTTAAAAAAGAGGGTGGAGGAAGGTACACAGGCAGAATAGACTGAATCTTTACACCAAAAGTATTTTTAAAACATCACCCATAAATTCCCAAAAGCACCAGAAATGCCAGACTGAGTGTACAGAAAAACAGAAAGGGCTTATTCACGTATATTTTCTCTGGGTTTGAAACGAAGGAATCCTTTTTTATGGTAAGGGTATAGAACCAGATAAAAAAAACGATGGCAAAGGGGAGAAAATAGAGAAATACCGGCTTATACTTGATGGATATCCAAGTAAAGGTTGTAAGTGTAAGAACAGTATAGACATGCATCATCCCCATCAGGGAGCTGGCTGTGTAAACACGATAAACGGGGCGGTAGTTTTCGGCCTCCGTCTGGGTGATTTTTTTGATTTCCGCATATCGTTTGGCCGTCATCAGGTAGGCGCCGAAAACCCAGAAGCAGAGGATGAGTGAAAGAGGTGGGAATTTATTCAGGTGATCAAAGGCATACCATCCGATACACAGGCGAATGGGATTGTTCAGAGATTCCACGATGACATCCAGATACGCGACATCTTTTGCCCGCGCAGGCCGGAGGTTATAGAGAAGGCCGGAAAGAAAAAAAAGAATTAGAAAAAAGCTGAATTTTTTTGGCATCCAAATATTACTCATTAGAATGGCGGCGACCAGCATCAAACCGGCTATAAAGAAGAGCTTTTCCGGATTAATCTTACCACTCGGAATGGGACGATACCGTTTTGTCGGATGCAGGGCATCAAAGCTGGCGTCCAGAAACTCATTAATCGCATAATTCACGGAAGACAGGAGACAGGAGAGAAAAAGGCCTAAAATAATCCACTGCCATTCAATTTTTGAGAATGGGATGTGGAAATAGACAATGGCCCCCAGGCTGCCCAGAAGGGTAAAGAGGTTTTTGTGCCAGTGATCCAGCCTTAATACCGCTAAATAATATTTACTTTTCTGTTTCATGGCCTCTCTCATAAGATCATCTTGGTTTTTTATCGTATTGAGGTTACAATTTCAATGGTATAAAGAATTAAAATTATTGACGGGCGGACAAATTTTTTAAAAGGGAGGGGAGAAACTGAAATGGCATATATCGTATACCCTGAAATGGAGGAGATGGAAAAAGCGGTACGTGAAAGTCTGGAATTAGCAAGACATAAAATGGGAGGTATAAGTGAAATCCAGAAAATTCTTGCACTCAGGCCTGATATTTTTCACGCAACAGGAGTGATTTTCAGGACTCTCATGATTAACAGGACCGAGTTGTCAATGGTCATTTAAAACTGAGCCATTTTCGGTCATGAAAAGTGAGCCACTTTTTCTTCAATCTGATCTGATTTTAGTTTCTCCTTTCCGATTTTTCCTTTAAGCCGATAGCTGTTGCCACGGATATTTATTATCACGCTGTGATGCAGCAGGCGATCCAAAAATGCCGTCACAATGACCGGATCCTGAAATAGTTCAGTCCAGTCGGAGAAAGACTTATTAGACGTGATAATGGTGCTGGCCTTCTCATAACGATTGGCAATAAATCTGAAAAACAGATTGCATTCTTCCCTGTCAATCGGCGTATAACCCACCTCGTCTACAATCACCAGTGCCGATTTGTGGTAACTCCTGCCTCGACCTTTGCGACCGGCCTCGTGGTCTTTCTTCAACTTTACGATCAGCTCCTCCATGGTGGTAAAATAGATGCTCATGCCCGCCTGGCAGGCCTTAAGGGCAAGCGATACGGCAAGATGCGTTTTACCAACACCGGGAGGACCCAGAAAGATAACATTGCCTTTCTGCCTTATAAAGGTCAGATCAAACAGGGACATGACCTTCTTTTTATCCAGCTTGGGCTGAAAGGTAAAATCAAACTCGTCTATGCCCTTGATAAAGGGAAGACCGGATATCTTTAGCGCCGTTTCCACACGACGTTGCTCCTTGCTTGCAACCTCTTCTTCAAGAAGCTCATTCAAAAAGGAAAGATAACTCTTACCCTGTTCCTCGGCCGTCTTTGCCACGCTCTCAAGGATCTCTGTCATCCTTTGGAGTTTGAGCCGGACGAGAGAAGACTGGATCCGCTCGATGTAAAGTGCGTGGTTCATAGCTGCACCTGACCGGCAACCCTGTCATAAACTTGGGAAGAACGGCTTTCAACATCCATGTCATAAGGCGGCTTTGTCGGGCTGATGGTGTTTTTGGCACGGCCTTTACTGCGTCTTACATAATTGTATTTGCGCTTGTTCATTTTACGATCTTTCTTGAGTGCTTCGTAGAACCCTTTGTCCTGAATCAGATTCCCCTTGCCTGCCGGGATTTCATAAGTCATGACCAAAGAGTTGTCGTCAAAGATCCTTATGCTTCCATCTTTTACACGAAGGACAACAGACTTTCCCACCAGGGGATGGGGAACCACATAGCTGTTGGTCTCAAAGCGGATGGTGCAGTCTTTATTAACCTTTCGATATACCCTGTAAGAGGTATCGAATGCCCTGAAAGGCAATACGTTTAAATGGGGTCGTTCCCGCTCAAATCGCGTGGATACCTTTTCATGGGTTGTCCCGTGAATCCGTTCATCTTTTTCCTTTAGCCACTCAAGGAGATCTTTGTTGGCTGTCTCTAGACAGGTAAATCCGTACCCCCTCCAGAAACCTTCACGTATGAACCGGTACGGTCTTTCTACTTTTCCCTTGACCCAGGCCGCATAAGAAGGGGCAACCTCGGGCTTGAATCCATAATGATACGCAAAACCCATGAGGGGGTCATTGAATTTGTTCTTCCCTGCTATCTTGCCAATAAAAACGTTTCGCATCCTGTCGTACAGGATCTCATCCGGAACTCCACCAAAATACTCAAAGGCATGGATATGACAATTAAGGAAAGTTTTAAGATCACAACGTTCAATCAACTCCCCATAAATCTTGCGGGAATACCCCAGGATCATGGAAAACAAATAGAGCTTTCTGATACTGCCATCGATATTTTCTACCTGAAACTCTCCAAAGTCTACCTGGGCCTGAAAACCCGGCTCTGTCTCAAATCGCATATAGGCGATTCTCTGATGCCCGGCCTTGAGCTGATGAACCTTCCTCTTTACGGTTTCGTAGCTTCCTGTATAACCCATGTTGCAAAGACGATCATAAATCCAGGTGGCTTGATAGTCATTATCTTCTTTAAGCCAGAAAGCAATGTTGCCAGTAAATGGATCCAACAAACTCTTTCGCTTTATCTTCTCTCGCTCATCCTCAGGATGCTCCTGCTCTTCTATATACTTCTTGACGGTGTTTCTGCTGATCCCCAGCTTCCTCGCTATCTTCCGCCCGGTTAATCCCTGCCGGTGCAACTGCATGATGTCCAATATGGCCTCCTTTTTTTCAAATCTTTCACCTCACTTGTCTTGTGTTAAAAATGATATTCTTACTCCTTTCTACCCAAGACTTCCACCAAGGTGGCTCAATTCTAAATGACCACTTTTGGCTCACTTTATCATGACCATCTACAGCTTTTTCTTACAGTGCTATTTTATCGCGAAATGTTTTGGGATTTCACTGGGATATTTTCAGATTGTGTTGATCATGGCTATGGTTAACCTGTTTAGTTTTATCCCGATTACTGTGTCAGGATTGGGGACGCGCGACGCGGCTCTCTTGTTTCTTCTGGGGCAAAAAGGTGTTATTTACGAAACCATTGTGACTTACTCAATGGGTGTATTTGCATTGTCCTCTCTTGGTGGTGGACTTTTAGGTGTTATTGCTTGGTTTTTAAGGCCACTAACTTTGTGATGCCCTCGTAAAAAGTCAGAGTGCATTTATGAATAAATGAGCGAAATATCGTGCCACTGGGGGAAAACATGGGCATAACCACCCAACTTTATAGACTTTTTCTAAAAGGGTGTTAAATGTAGGTTCAGGGAAGGGATAGGCAATTGATTCGAGGTGTGTGCTTTTTGGAATAGGCATGAATCCCATTTGAAAGACAGACCTTTTGAGAAGGGATTGATTTTACCAAACCAGCCTGACACCTATATCTTGTCTGCCTCTTGACTCTTTCTTTTTTATTATTAAGTTGTACTTGAAAACGGATATAGTTTAATTTTATGAATTGAAAAGGGGTGAAGGATATGGCTATCAGGCAGGAAAAGCTGGAAGCCATTATAGATGCCGCGAAAAAGATGTTTGCGCGGTATGGACTGAGGAAAACGAGTATGGACGAGCTGGCGCAGAGAGCAAGGGTTGCCAAAGCAACCATCTACAGCCATTTCGGTTCCAAGAACAGAGTTTACCAAGAGGTTTTGCAAAGAGAGGCGGACGAGATTGTGAGCAAGATTTCAGAGAGAATCGCCGGGGAGTCTACGCCGGTTGATAAATTAAGGGTCTTTATCAAAATCAGGTTCACCCAGATGATCAAGGCCTTAAACCTCCTGAATCTGAGCCGTGAAGGGGTTGAGAGAGCCCTGCCGGCTGCCATGGATATTCGTGATCAGCTTTTTGAGAGGGAAACCCACATCATCTTTTCCATCCTGAAAGAGGGGGTGGATGAGGGCATCTTTCACATCCACAATGTTTTTTTGACAGCCAGGGCCATCTGTCATGCCCTGAGGGGATTTGAGCTTAACTGGCTCGTCCAGGAAAGTGAGGAAAAAATCGATGCCTATCTCGAAGAGTTGTTAAACCTCATCTTTTATGGATTGATGGGGAAACAGGTAAACGTTGGTGCAGCCTGATGCGCTCAGGTATCCAAGGCTCAAAAAATTGTCTTTCATTGAGAGAGGTGAGGACCATGTCAGAGAAACGGGTTGTAAGTGTTCTGGAGAGAGGAAAGAATGCCGCGCTGGAGCGTGCTCAAGAGACGTTAATTGACCAGGTCATCAATATCCTCCTGAGCATGAAGGGGAGCGGAAAGGTATCGGACAAGGCATGGCTTAGGCTTATTCAAGTCGCGGAAAAACTGGACAGAAACGGGAGTTACGCGCCAGCTATTCGTGCGGTACGTGACGCCTTTGAAACCAACCACCCATATATCCAGTTTCTCGATATTGTTTCCCAAAAAAGTCCCGCGTGCAGGAGGAAGCTTATCAGAAACTTTTTTATCAACGCCGCCTTCAAAGGCACCGGAAAGAGAAAGGCTTTTTCTAAAAAACATGGAATTCCACGCCCCTTCTTCTTTGTCATCTCGCCCAGCATGAGATGCAATTTGCATTGTATCGGGTGTTACGCGGGAAAATATGATAAGGGCGATAAATTATCGTTCGAAACCATTGACAGGATCTTCAGTGATGCCAAGGAAATGGGCATCTATTTCATCACTGTCTCCGGTGGAGAGCCGTTTTTTCGGAGGGATCTCCTCGATCTCTTTGCAAAACATGACGATATCTATTTTCAGGTGTTTACGAACGGGACCTTGATCGACGAAAACCTGGCAGGGAAGCTTTCCGAGTTAGGGAATGTTGCCCCTGTCATTTCCTGCGAAGGTTTTGAAGCAGAAACGGACCATCGAAGAGGCAAAGGCACGTTCCAAAAGGTGAGCCTAGCGATGGATAACCTGAGAGAAGCAGGGGTCATCTTCGGGTTTTCAACCGTTCCCGCGGCCTACAACTATGACACCCTTTACCGAGAGGAGTATTACAGGTTCCTCGTGGAGAAAGGGGCGCTCTTTGGCTGGTTTTTCCAGTACATCCCTATAGGATTCAATCCCCAGACCGATTTGATGCTTACCCCGGAGCAGCGGGTGACGATTCATGACCGGGTCAGGGAGATGCGAAATAAATACCCAATTTTCATCGCCGATTTCTGGAATGATGGTCCCTATGTGGAAGGATGTCTCGCCGCCGGAAGAAATGACGGGGGTTATTTTCACATCAACAGCAACGGGGACGTCGAACCCTGTGTCTTCGCTCATTTTGCGGCAGATAACATCCTGAATATCTACAACCGCGGCGGGCACTTATGGGACGCCCTCAATTCTCCCTTCTTCAGAGAAATCCGGGCGGGACAGCCTTGGAACAGGCTGCACCAGATGCCCTGTATGATTATCGATAATCCTCGCTGTCTCAGAAGGGTGGTCAAAAAGACCCATCCGCATCCCACACACGAAGGGGCCGAGTCCATTGTGGAAAACCCAGCCATCGTCCGGCACCTCAATCATTATTCAAGGCGACTGGAGGAAATCCTGAGTGAGAGGGAACGCAGGCAATTTCGGGAAACAAAAAAGGTATCAATCGGACAGGCGTGACTTGACAAGCCCGTTTTACGCCAGTTTCAGTGTCTTTTGCGTTATGGGGGGAATTAATCCCCCTATTTTTTTGAATCCCTTTTCAAGCCTTATCGGTTATGTTAGGAAGGAAACCACAAAAAAGAGGGATTACCATCATCCCCACGGGTGGGTTATGTTACTCTATACGCTGGCACTGATTGGAAGTTTTTTTGTCCTGTTGACATGCGGTCACCTCTTTGTGACCGGTTCGGCGGGTATCGCAGAGCGCAGCCATATCCCGAAAATCATTATCGGAACCCTGTTGGTCAGTATTGGGACGACCCTGCCGGAACTCGCTGTCTCTGTTCAGTCCGCCATCCTGGGGCATACCAACCTCGCGCTGGGGAATGCCATTGGCTCCGTGGTGGCGGACGATGCACTGGCCTTTGGCATGGCGGCCTCTCTCGCACCACTGCCCTTTCTGGTCAATAAAAAACTGATAAAGTCTTCGGCGCTGGTGCTTGTGTCTTCAGCCACCCTCGTCTATTTTTTCGCCCTGGATGGTGTCATTTCACGATTTGAGGGGCTTGTGCTTCTGTTAACCTTGGCTTTTTATTTCACATGGTCCGTCTTTCAGGTGAAAAGACAGCGTCGAATCGCCATGGCAGACACCCCCTTTTCTTCCCTCTCCCCCGCTCAAACGCAATCCAACACCAGACTATCCATGCAGTTTCTCGCAGGGCTTATAGGCGTTCTTGTGTCAAGCCGGGGGGTTATTTGGGCCGCCACCGGAATCTCACGGCTCTTCGGAATCTCTGAAATCATCATTGGTCTGACGGTGGTTGCCATCGGTACCTCCCTTCCTGAGGTGACCACGTGTGTCATTGCGGCGCTGAAAAGGGAAGGGGATATCGCAGCGGGAAACATCATCGGTGCGGATATCCTGAATATCCTGTGGATTATCGGAATGTCCGCCGCCGCCCATCCTCTCATTGCTCAGACAAGAACGACTCACTTTTACTGCGCTGCCTTGATTACTATCGTTTTAATCTTTCTGTCTATCCTACTTTTTTCAAGGAAAATACGAAAGCTCCACGGAGTGCTCCTTCTGACCCTTTACACCCTTTTTCTTATTATTTCTTACTACTTTTTTATCCGGTAGACATATGGAGAAATCAAAAACTATTTCTCGTAAGATTACAAAAGCTTTTGGCCGTTTTCTACCTTTATGGTTTTGGTTAATCCTCACGGCTTCTCTCCTCATATCCTGTTCCCAACCCCAGATATTTCATCAAACCCAGTGGATGATGGGGACTGTTGTGGATATGACGTGGGTTGGCACCTCTGATAGTGAATCTGCCATCAAAGAGGCCTTTAAGGCCATGAAATCCATTGACAACCTGATGAACCCGGATGCGCAGGGGAGTGAACTTGCCCGTCTCAATACTTGCGCTGGCAAGGGCTTTTTCCCCGTTTCGCCTTTGACCTGCAAGGTGATACACGAGGGGCTTTTGATATGGAAGGAAACAGATGGCGCTTTCGACATCAGCCTTTATCCTCTTATACATCTCTGGGGTTTTGACACGAAATCTCCCACCCTTCCCTCGCCGGCGTCCATTCAGAACGCCCTTAAAGTGACGGGGAGCGCCGGGGTCGTGTGTGACCCAGACCGCCATCGGGTGATGCTTAAAAAACCCGGGATGGGGCTGGACCTTGGGGGGATCGCCAAGGGATTTGCTGTAGATCGTGCCGTAGCCCTGTTACGCTCAAGGGGCATCAAGAATTTCATCGTCAACGCGGGGGGAGACCTTTACTGCGCGGGCCAACATCTTTCACGCCCCTGGCGCATTGGGATTCAGGACCCTGACAATCCCCAGGCTATTATTGCAGCTCTTTCCCTTTCCAACCGGGCCATTGCTACATCGGGGGATTATGAAAACTTCTTTATCAGGGACAAGGTGCGCTATCACCATATTCTGAACCCTGTGACGGGAACCCCCGCCCGGGGCCTTCGAAGTGTTTCCATCCTGTCTAAAACCACGATGGAGGCGGATGCGCTGGCCACCGCCCTGTTTGTCATGGGAAGGGTGAAGGCCATGCAATGGCTTAAGGTGCATCCCGGCTATGCCGGGATACTCGTTGATGACTCCTTACATATTGCTGCCTCCCTATCTCTCAAGGATTTGATAAAATGGGGAAAAAAGTTTAAAAACCGTGTAACTTATTTTTGAAAGGGATTAAAATATGAAAATTCTCTTGACTGGCGGGGCCGGGTTTATTGGGTCACACTTTGCGGAAAGCCTCCTGACGGAAGGACATGAAGTTATCTCCATTGACAACCTGAATCCCTTTTATGACCCCGCCATCAAGGAAAAAAACCTGCATGAAATTGAGAAAAAGGCAACTCCCGGTCAATGGACCGATTTAAGGGGGGATATCAGGGACAGGGAATTTGTGGAGGATGTCTTCAAAGCCTACCAGCCCGAGGAGGTTGTACACCTGGCTGCCATGGCGGGGGTTCGTCCCTCCATCGCCGACCCCCTCACCTACCAGGAGGTGAATATCCAGGGGACGGTGAATCTCCTGGAAGCGATGAAGGCCCATGGGGCTCACCGGATGATCTTTGCGTCGTCATCGTCCGTTTATGGGAACAATCCCAAAGTCCCGTTTTCAGAAGACGATAACGTGGACCACCCCATCTCACCCTATGCGGCAACAAAAAAGGCGGGGGAGCTGATCTGTTACACCTATCATCACCTTTACCAGTTTACGATGGTTGCCTTGAGGTTTTTCACGGTTTACGGGCCGCGCCAGCGCCCGGAGATGGCCATTCATAAGTTTACCCGCTTGATCGACGAAGGCAGCCCTATCCCCATGTTTGGGGATGGTACCTCGAAACGTGATTACACGTATATTGATGACATTATCGATGGAATGAGAAGGGCACGGACCATCGAGGAAGGGTATCATCTTTACAACCTCGGCGAATCCCAGACCACTTCCCTGAAGGACCTCATTCAGCTCATCGAGGACACCCTTGGCAAAAAGGCCCACATTCAACATCTTCCCCAGCAGCCCGGGGATGTAAATATAACCTATGCCGATATTTCGCGCGCCCGGCGGGAATTGGGGTATCATCCCCACACGCCAATGAAAGAAGGCATAAGGCGCTTCGTGGCCTGGTACAGGAATCTCAGGCAAGATTCCTTTCGTGGATGATCCGAAGGCCAGTGAGGGTCAGAAGTTCATCTATGACGTTGATGGTTCGGGCCTCCCGAGTGATGAGGCGGGCAAGCCCCCCCGTGGCGATCACCTTTGGGTTTCCTCCCATTTCCCGACCGATCCGCCGGACAATTCCATCCACCATTTCCACATACCCGTAAAGCAATCCCGATTGAATGCTGTGAACGGTGCTTTTCCCAATCACCTTGTCTGGCCAGCACATGGTGACGCGCGGGAGTTTCGAGGCGAACTGGAAGAGGGCTTCCATGGAGATGTGAATTCCCGGCGCAATGAGCCCTCCCAGATATTCCCCTTTCTCTGAAACGCAA
>JALTEW010000274.1 GCA_027073795.1 bacterium
TTATCGGGGCAGTTGAGGAATAGGGGGCGTTATGAGCAAATCTCACCTGAATCAGATTATCACATCCCACCTGGTGGAGTTTCAGGCAGACCGGTTTCCTGACAGAGAGATCCTTATATTTGAACGGGGAGATGCCGGAGAGGATATTTTCAGCTATTCTGATTTACATTTGATGAGCAACCGCCTTGCAGCCTATCTTCTCAGCAAGGGGGTAGGCAAGGGAGATGTTGTTGCCGTTTTCATGTACAACAGGCCGGAAACGGTTTTTGCCTTTGCTGCGGCTTCCACCATCGGGGCGATTGCGGTTCCCATTGATCCCCGGGCAAGGGGGGAGCGGCTGGAATATTACTTAACGCATACCCGGGCAAAGGGAATTATTGTGGCAAGCGAAACACTTCATGCCTATCAGGAGGTGAAGGACAAGATCCCTGCTTTGGACTTTGCCGCTGTTTCCTATCAAAGGGATTTCCCGGTTGATGAGGATTCAAGCCTGGAATCTCTGAACGAGGTATTTGAAAAGAAATGGGATTCTATTGAACAGCGTGTTTTTGATGCGAACCATCCGGCCCAGATTATTTTTACTTCCGGCACAACAGGGAACCCCAAGGGAATTGTGATTACCCATCAGAGAATCGGTTTATACAACCTGTTGCGGCAACTTGCCTGGAAGTATAAAAAGGATGACATTCTCTACACCGGCCTTTCCCTTTCCCATGCCAATGCCCAGGCGGTAACCCTGTTTCCCTCCCTTTACGGCGGAATAAAAGCCGTTTTCAGCCCGAAATTTACGAAATCGGGAATATGGGATATTTGCAGAAAATATGGTTGCACGACTTTCTCACTCTTAGGGGGGATGGCTGCCGGCATTTTTAATGAGGCTGTACGGGATGACGATCAGAATAATCCGGTGAGAACGGTTGTCAGCGCGGGAATGCCTGAAGCTATCTGGAACGACTTTGAGGAACGTTTTGCTGTGGCCATTCATGAGTGGTATGGCGCTGCTGAGGGAGGATTTGCCCACAATCCCCCGGGAAAGGGCCCGGTGGGAAGTTTCGGGAAGCCCCTGCCGGGGATTATGCAGTTCCGGGTCATAGATGAGGAAGGGAATAAGCTTGGCCCGGGCCGGACTGGTGAGTTGACGATACGGAATTTACGGGGAGAAACCAGGGTCGATTATTTCAACAATCCGGAAGCGTCGGAATCGAAAGTCAGGAATGGATGGATGTACACCGGTGATATGGTCCATTACGATGAAAATGGCTGGTTTTTCTTTGATTTCCGGAAAGGGGCCGCCCTCAGGAAAGCCGGAGATTTTATCCAGCCGGAGTATCTTGAGGCGCTTATCGGAAAACATGAAGACGTATCTGAGGTTTGTGTGATTGGAATTCCGGCTGAAAGTGGCGCTCCGGGGGAACATGATATTGTGGCAGTCATCAGGCCATTTGACAGGGACAGGGTTGACCCGGCGGAGATTTTCAGGTTTTGCAGAGATAATCTTGAGTCAAATTTTGTACCCCTCTTTTTGTGGATTGTTGATGAAATCCCAAAGACAACATCAGAGAAGTTTCTCAAGAGGGTTCTGGTAGACAGGTTCAGCCCGGATTTGGAAGGCGTAATCAGAAGGAAATAGGAGGTTTTTGTGTCTTTTACCGATTTGAATATAGAGTTGACGGAAGAACAGGAAGTTTTGAAGAAGGAGATCAGAAAATTTGCCGTTGAGGTCCTGAAACCCGCGGCTGCGGAACTGGATAAAAAGTCTCCGGAAGAAGTAGTGGCACCGGGTTCTATTTACTGGGATGTGATGCGAAAAATGTATGAATTGGGTTATCATACTGTCCATACCCCGGATGAATACGGCGGACTTGGCCTTGATCCTGTTTCGCAGCACATTTTCTGGGAGGAACTGGGCTATGGAAGTGTGGGATTTGCCGTATCTCTCGGGGTAAGCGTGTTCCCTTCGTTTATGGCGTCCATGCTGGCCGATGATTTCATCATTGAAAATGTCATTAAGCCCTTCGCAAGTTGTAAAGATGCCTCCAACCTGGGGTGTTGGGCAATAACGGAACCAAATCATGGGAGCGATACCCTGGTTCCAGGAATGGATGTCTTCAAAAACCCGGATGTTATTCAGGATGTAAGAGCGGTCAAAAAGGGTGACCGGTGGATTCTGAATGGCCAGAAATCCGCGTGGGTTTCAAACGGCCCCATTGCCACTCAGGCGCTTCTCTTCGTCAATA
>JALTEW010000275.1:0-623 GCA_027073795.1 bacterium
GGGGATTCCCGGAATACCCATGGGCCCATGAGTCAGCCATGCCTCGTTAAGGAAGAATTTACGCATAATTTCCGCAAACCCCAGCATGGCCAGCCCAAAGTAATCCCCTCTGAGGCGAAGAATAGGAAATCCCACAAACCAGGCGATAATCCCGGAAACTGCAAGGGAGATAAAAAGAGAAATAATAAACGGAATGCCATTGATGGTCAAAAGTGCGGAGCTGTAGGCACCGATTCCGAAAAAAGCGACATGACCGAAGTTATACAGCCCTGTGTCGCCGATTTCCAGCTGCAGCCCTACGGCAAAGGGGATGATAATTTCGCTGATGATAACGATATGCAGAAGATAGTTAATCATCGAACTCCCCAGCGTGTTCCTAAGATCCCTTCCGGCCTGGAAAGGAGCAGGACGATGATGATAAAAAAGGCGATGGCATCCTTGTACCCAAGGGGAAGTACGAGAACGCCAAGGTTTTCAGACAGTCCGATGACAAACCCACCGATCAGAGCGCCCCACACATTACCCATTCCACCAATGAGAACAGCGGCAAAGGCTCTGACCAGGTTGATGATGCCCATGTGGGGCTCCAGGTTGGTGTCTGCCCCGTAAAGAACCCCCCCGAT
>JALTEW010000275.1:633-2235 GCA_027073795.1 bacterium
CCCCCCGATAGCTGCCAGTGACGCAGCGGCAATCCAGACAAAACGTATGATTTTTTCGGTCTCGATTCCAAAGGTTTCAGCGAGGCGGGGGTTATCGGAGACGCTGCGGATGGCCTTTCCCACCCGGCTGAATTTCAGGAAGAGGTAGAGCAGAAAAATCGTTATGGCGGCTATTAAGAGAATGCCTGACTGAACCGGTGTAATCACCACTGGCCCCACCGCCATGCCCCTTTTCAGGGGGAAGGGAAAGGTCCGAATTTGCGCGCCCCAAAGGGCTTGGGCAAGGTTTTGGAGAAAAAGGGAGATACCTAGAGAGGCAATGAGAAGCAGAAGGGGGTTAGCGGTTCTCAAAGGGTGGAAAACAGTCCGGTCCATCAAAAGAGCAAGAAAGACAACCCCAACAATGGCGAGAGAGCCACTGATAAAGGGCGAAAGATGAAGAGGAGGAATCATGAACAGGTAAGCGAGGTATGCCCCCGCCATGATTAGCTCCCCGTGGGCAAAGTTTATAAAGTGAAGCGTTCCATAGATAAGTGTCAGCCCCGTTGCGAAGAGGGCGTAAATGCTTCCGGCAATTAGGCCATCCAGGAGGGACTGGAGGAAGATAGTCATCGCTTGGTAATAATTTTCCCGTCTTTAATCATCCACACGCCATAAGAGCTTCCCACATCACCGTTGGGATCAAAGGTCTTGTCGCCTGTGACCCCTTTATATCCCTTGCTAACCTCGTAGAGGGCCTTGCGGATCCCGTCAGAGGTTATGCCACCCTTCGCGATGGCCTTGGCAACGAGGTGAACCATGTCGTAATTGTATTCTGCAAAAATGCCAATCTTTTTATCACCGTATTTTTTCTTCCATAACGCCACAAAATGTTTGTACTGGGGAGAACTGGTGGAAAAGTTGGGATAGGTGCCTACCAGTCCTTCCACAGCCTTTCCAGCAAGTTTAACCAGTTTTCCGGATTTGGCGGCGGAGCCTGCGATCCACTGGGTTTTGATGCCTAATTCATAAGCCTGTTTGAAGATGACCGCGCCGTCCTTCACATAAACGAGGGCCACGGCAGCCTTGGGATGAAGCTGTTTGATCTTCAGAAGTTCCGCCCGATAGTCTGTTTTCCCTTGGTCATAGGGAATTTCCGCGAGGACCTTGCCACCCTTCTTCGTAAAATTCTTGACAAACTCATCCTTGAGGCCCTTGCCCCAGTCGTTGTTAATGTAGATCACGGGAACCTCTTTGTATCTGAGTTTTTCTACCAGTTCTGCCACACCTCTTCCCTGGAGTTTATCGGAGGGGAAAACCCTGAAGATGTATTTCCCTGCCTTGGAAATGGCCGGGGAGGCGCTCTCCGCGCCGATGAGTACCGTGTGGGTGCTTTCGCAGATGGGCGCGACGGCCAGAAAGTTTGTGCTGGCAGCCGGTCCAAAAATGACAGGTACCTTATGGATATCTATCAATTTTCTTACAGCAGCGACACTATCTTTGGCCGTTCCCTTGCCGTCTTCGTAGATGACCACCAACTTTTTCCCTTTGACACCGCCATTGGCATTTATTTCATCCACGGCAAGGTCGAGGGCCATTTTGAAACCTTCCCCGTAAACGGCC
>JALTEW010000276.1 GCA_027073795.1 bacterium
ACATCTTCTCTGCGGATTCGTCAATCTGAAACCCAGGGAACCCCTCACTGTATTGAGCATACATGTTCTCCTTGAAAGAACGCTGGGGCAACTGCGGCCAAAACGGGGCAACTGTAAGCACTTCCGCTACAAACCGGCAGGCCTGTTCCGCCACAAGGTGCGGCATGCTTCCAACCCCTGTTGGCAGGGCATTTGAGTAAAAGAAATTTCCAGTCTTATCATCTTCAACGATCGTCACTTTTCTCGCCTCCCGAATCATCAACCCTCTCCAATTCTCCTCCTTTCTGGAAAAGCAGGGCAAGGGTTTGCCGCCCCGCCACACCATCAGGCTTTAGCCCTTCCCGTAACTGAAACTGCCGGACCGCTGCCTCTGTCTGTTCGTTAAATATTCCTGTGACTCTGTTTAAAACCCCCAATTTTAAAAGCCATGTCTGAAGGCTGGTTACAGAAGTTCCTTTTGCTCCCAGCCGCAGTGCTCTCTCACCCTTGGGGAACCCCCCCATCCAAAAAGGGACCTTGCACCGCCCCGTCCAATTTACAAGAACTGTGATCCCAGCACTTTTCCATGCCCCCTGCTCCCATACCTGAAGGCCACTTTCATGAAATTTTCTCCCGCATACCCAGCCCTTCCGGGTCTCATTCTCTATGATGTGCAACAAAACCGGGGTGCGAAGTGCCCTAAGATCCCGCTGCCCCAGGCGCATATCTCCCCAGTACAGGCGTTTCCCTTCCGGGATTGCCAGCATCCCTTCCAAAAAGTGCTCCATTATTTTAAGAGGACGCATCTGAACAGCTATGCTTTTTGCAATCGGCTCTTTTGCCCCGGAGATTTGCTTTTGGGAGGCAGGTCGAACACTTACGGGGACATTTCTGTTCTCATGCAAATTTCTACTCCCAGGTTTCAACATGATCCAGAGGGTAAATCCAAGAAACCCGGCCATCAAGAGTCCCAGACCAAGGCGGTAAAACGTGGTAAAGCGCGTAAAGATATTTCTGTCCTTCGGCCTAGAGGAGGCACTTCCCCCCTCGAGTTCTCCCTGGGCTTCTCTGACAATGGACGCATTGATCCGATATGTTTTTTTCTGGAAGGCCTCTTCCAACGCACGTTCACATACCGCATTGATCATGCGGGGAATACCGTTTGTCAGGTGGTATATAAGGCTGATCGCTTCCTCCGTAAATTCCAGCGAACCAACACCCCCTGCTGTATTCAACCGATGATAGATATACAGGGGAAGGGTTTCCCTGTCCAATGGCTCCAGAAAAATCCGGACGCGTATTCTCTGATCAAGCTGGGGAATCTTCCCACTCTTCAAAAGTTGGTGAAATTCCGGTTGGCCCGTTAAAAGAATCTGTAAAAGCTTTTCCGATTCGGTCTCTAAATTTGAAAGGAGTCTCAGGTTTTCAAGGAGGGAAATGGAAAGGTTCTGGGCCTCATCCAGGATAATCAGGGCATTTCTCCCCTTTTCAAAACGCCCTTTCAAAAAAGTATATATCCTGTCGAGAAGCAATGAAACAGCCCCATCTTCAGGGGCAGGAATCCCCCATTGTTTCAAAATAGCTGCATAGAGGGCCTGCTCATCCGGGACGGGATAAAAGAGATAAGCAATATCCATCTCCGGCGAGAGCATCTGGATCAGTTCCTTACACAGCAGGGTCTTGCCGGTACCGGCAATCCCAACCATCTCAATAAATCCCTTGCGGCGGCGCACCCCATCGGCAAGCTTCTGAACGGCTCCCCGATGAACGTTGCTTAAGAAGAGATACCTCGGATTGGGCGTTACCTGAAACGGTTCTTCACGAAGTTGAAAAAAATCAGTATACATCCCTCAGGGCCAGGTTACCAGCGAATGAGGGCACTTCCCCATGTCAACCCTCCGCCAAAGGCAACAAGAATCACCCAGTCTCCTGACTCCAGCCTTCCCGAATGCGCGGCTTCATCAAGGGCAATGGGCACAGTCGCGGAGGAGATATTGCCGTATTTATCAATGTTCACAAACATCTTTTCCATGGGGAATCCCAGTTTCTTTGCAAAGGCCCGAATGATACGCAGGTTCGCCTGATGGGGAACAATCATCTTGACCTCCGAAAGCGAGATTCCCTGCGAAGCTACAGCCTCCTCGCACGCCTCGGCGAACCGGTTTACGGCTACGCGAAAAGAATCGCGCCCGCGAATCATCCGCAGGGTATGTTTTTTCTGATCTACCGACTCATGGGTAATAGGGGT
>JALTEW010000277.1 GCA_027073795.1 bacterium
GTATTTCTGCCCGCTGGCCAGTGGTGGACTCCTCTGTGGCTATAGAAGAAGCTTCCTGCGATTTGAAAGGCCCGTAAAAGCATTTGGGTAGAAGAGGGATTGCCCCTTTTTCCCTCTAAGGGGGGGGCGGATGAAACTCTCTTGCGGATTTTAAGGGAGTTTCTTCGAAATGAGCGTGGCACGGGATATCACAAAGATGGGGGTTCTTTATATCGTTGCTACGCCTATCGGAAACCTCAATGACATTTCGTCCAGGGCCATTGAGACCCTGAACCGCGTCGATATCATTGCATCCGAAGATACCCGGGTGACTCGAGAAGTGGTTGGTAAGTTTGGCATTCGGGTTCCACTGATCAGCTTTTTTGAACATAATGAAGAAAAAAGAATCCCGGAACTCATCGCGCGACTTGAAAAGGGGGAGAATATTGCGCTGGTTAGTGATGCCGGGACGCCTTTAATCTCGGATCCGGGTTACCACCTGGTCAAGGAGGCCGCCGCAAGGGATATCCGAATTGTTCCAATCCCAGGCCCCTCCGCCGTTATGGCGGCTCTGTCCGTGGCGGGCCTCCCCACGGACAGATTCACCTTTGTGGGGTTTTTACCTCGTAAATCCTCGAAACGCAAAAAGGAGCTTCAGCAACTTGCGGATCTTGCTCATACGCTTGTGATATTTGAGTCTCCCCATCGACTCCTCAAAACCCTGCAGGATATGAACGAAGTCATGGGGGAGAGAACCGTTGTTTTGTGCCGAGAATTAACGAAAAAATTTGAAGAGGTTCTTCGTGGATTCCCCTCGGAATTATTAAAAAGCCTTGCAGATAGAAAGATAAAGGGCGAAATAACCCTCATTGTGGCGGGGAAGACTGATGGAAAAAGGGAACAACTTATCCCTCCTTTCTGTTGAACCCATTTTCCATCAGCAAGGCCAAAAATTTATCCCTCCCTGTGTGTTTAAAACTATGATAGGCAGAAAGGGTGGCTCTTTTTATTCTACGACAATTTTCCCTTTTGGTTCCTCTATGACTTCCCCGATGATGGTTGCCTTTTCCACGCCCCCTTCATGAAGCCTCTTCAAAAGTTCTTCCACCTTATCAGGATGGATTGCAAGGACCAGGCCTCCGGATGTCTGGGCATCAAACATAACCCACTGCCTCCATTCGGGCACTTCTTCGGAGAATTCTACCTTTTCCCCGCGGAACTTCCTGTTCCTCTGGGTCCCCGGGGGGATAAGACCCATTTTTGCAAACTCTTCCACCCTCGGGAAGAGGGGGAGTGAGGGGGAGTCAATTTTAATGCCCTTATCTTTGCTTTCCTCGACCATTTCATAGAGATGACCGGCAAGCCCGAATCCGGTTATATCCGTACAGGCATGGATATCCATCTCTTGTGCAATTTCCACTGCCCTTTTGTTCAGGGTTGCCATACTTCGGGCGACCTCTGTTTCTGTTTCTTCATCCACCATCTTTCCTTTTAGGGCATTGTTGATGATTCCCGTACCCAAGGCCTTGGTGAGTATCAGTTTATCTCCTACCTTAAAATTCCCTTTGGTTAATATCTTTTGGGGATTAACTATTCCGACAACGGAGAGACCATACTTTATTTCCTTGGGGTCGATGACGGTATGGCCTCCAACAAGCGCCACGTTAGCCTCTTTGAGTTTATCCGCTGCTCCTCTTAAGACCTCTTTAAGTATGGATAAATCCATCTCCGCCGACGGGAAGCAGACGATATTCATGGCAATAATCGGTTTGCCACCCATGGCGTAAACGTCGCTCAAGGCATTAGCCGCAGCAATTTGACCGTACATATAGACTTCACTGACGATGGGATTGAAATAGTCGAGCGTTACAACGATCGCAAGATCCTCCCTCAGTTTGTAGATCCCTGCATCCTCTCCCAGGCTGGTGAGGAGATTTGGATCGGAAACAAGGGGTATTTCATGAAGGACTTCGTTCAAGTCTCCCGGACCCAGCTTTGTGCCTCAGCCACCCCCTAATGCCGCGTCGCCGAATAGAATAGGGACATTCTTTTTATTCATGATTCTTCTCCCATGATTAGTTTTCCCGCATTTGGGCCCCTCGAGATATCATAAACTGCTGTAAAGCTGATTATGACAACTCCCTTGGGATCATCAGGTTTTGTTTTTCTGATTTCCTTTTTTGCATAGTCATATTCAGCACCGGCAGTTTCATACCGGGCTTTCCCTTTAAGTTTGTACCC
>JALTEW010000278.1 GCA_027073795.1 bacterium
ATCTAACTTTCAATAATATAAAAGCAATTCCACTGTGTGGAATGAATAATATTTATTTTATTCCATTGACAATTCTAAAATTAGGATTATAATATCAAAATCAGATTGATTTAACATTATGTGCTTGCGTGTGGCGTATGAAGAAAGGGCTTAAAAAGACAAGGAACATTGGTATTATCGCCCATATCGATGCCGGGAAAACCACGGTATCGGAACGTATGCTCTATTACACCGGGAAGATTCACAAGATGGGTGAGGTGCACGACGGGGATACCGCGATGGATTGGATGGCACAGGAACAGGAACGCGGCATCACCATCACATCAGCTGTCACGAATTTCTTCTGGCGTGACCATGAGATTCACCTTATCGACACCCCGGGGCATGTAGATTTTACCATCGAGGTGGAACGGTCTCTTCGGGTCCTAGACGGGGCAGTGGTGGTCTTTTGTGGAGTTGGCGGTGTGGAACCCCAATCGGAAACGGTTTGGCATCAGGCCGACAAATACAGGGTGCCCCGAATCGCCTTCATCAACAAAATGGACAGGATAGGGGCTGACTTTATCCATGTGGTTTCCATGATGCGGGAAAGGTTCAATACCCCACCCATTGCATTGCAGCTTCCCATTGGATCAGAAAGTGCTTTTCAGGGTGTTATCGATCTCATGCGTCAAAAGGCGCTCGTCTGGTCAAAGGATGGCCTAGGAAATGAATATGAGGTTGCCGAAATTCCGGACGGTTTGAAGGAAAGGGCAAGCTCGTACCGGGAGCGCCTGCTTGAAGCCGCGGCAGAGGCGGATGACGCCCTGATGGAAACCTACCTGGAAACGGGAGATTTGCCGGAAGACAAGATTGTCTGGGGACTTCGCAAGAGAACCTTAGCTCTGGAGATTGTCCCCGTTCTTTGTGGTTCGGCCTTGAAAAACAAGGGAATTCAACCCCTTATGGATGCAATTGTCGACTTTCTCCCCTCTCCCTTGGATATTCCGCCTGTTTCAGGCATCGATCCCGCAACGGGTGAGGAAACAACGCGTCCTCCAGATATCAAGGCACCTTTTTCTGCCCTCGTTTTCAAGGTGATGATGGATCAGGGAAGAAAATTGTGTTTTGTCCGCATCTACTCGGGGGAGACCCGCGTAGGCGGAGAAGTTTACAACCTGAACCTGAGAAAGCGGGAAAAGGTTTCAAGGATTCTGGAAATCCACGCAAACCACCGGAAACGGATTGAGGTGGCAAAAGCGGGAGACATCGTCGGGATGATAGGGCTTAAAAAGTCATCCACGGGAAACACGCTCTGTGATGCCTCTCAACCCATTCTTCTGGAACCTATCGACAGCTACACCCCGGTCATTTCCGTTGCCATTGAAACGGTCTCAAACCAGGAGGCGGAGCGCGTCCAGGAAGTTCTGTCCCAGATTATGGAAGAAGACCCCACCTTTCAGGTCAGAACGGATGAAGAAACGGGGCAGGTGGTCATTTCCGGTATGGGAGAGCTTCACCTCAATGTGGTAACAACCCGGCTCCTGGAGGAGTATGGGCTTAAGGTTCACGTGGGGCAGCCCCAGGTCGTCTACCGGGAAACTATCGCCAAGCCTATGGAGGCAACAGGCACATTTGACCACGAAATTGCCGGCGCCCACGGCTTTGCAGAGGTAACCCTGTTAATGGAGCCGGCGGAAAGAGGAACAGGCAATCGTTATGTAGAAGGTGAGGGCTGCGATGTGATGCCCCAGGAATATCGTGAAGCCATCCGAGACGGGGTGATGGATGCCCTTTCCTTTGGACCCTTGACGGGAAGCCCCATAGTGGATGTTGCAGTCACCCTGAAAGACGTTAAATGGGAGGAAAACGACCACACAGTCTCTTCACTGCGTATCGCGACAGCCACAGCTATTAGAGAGGGAACTCAAAAGGCAGGGATTGTTATGCTCGAGCCGATTATGGAGCTGGATATCCTTGTGCCTGAAGAGTTCGTAGGAGACGTCATTTCCGACATTAACAGCCGGAAAGGTGAGGTTCACAGCCTAACGAGCAAGGGGAAGGTAACAAATATTCAGACACGGGTTCCTCTGAAGCAGTTGTTTGGATATTCAACCACGTTACGTTCCCTGACCCAGGGGCGCGGGAACTTTAGCATGCACTATTTTCGGCATGACCAAACCACATAGGAGGAAAAGATGATGATGGACAATGAGAAGATTATCCAGATACTGAAGGATC
>JALTEW010000279.1 GCA_027073795.1 bacterium
GGAGACGAAGGCGTTGAGAAAAGGTTAATGATGTCTCACGGGGTGTCAGACTTCGTTTTGGTTTTTTCTTTCTTTTCTGGTTTTGCCTCGGGTTCTTTGTGGTGGTTCTTTTTTGCGGATTGAGATGGGGTACTCTTATGGGCGTAGTCTGTAGCATACCATCCCGTTCCCTTTAGCTGAAAAGTGCACTGCGAAATTAGCTTCTTGAGCTCCCCCCCACATTCAGGACAATGGGTTTTGGGGGCATCGGAAAACCTTTGCATGAATTCGAAATCTCTGCCACATTTAGTGCAATGGTATTCATAAATTGGCATTGTAACCTCCCTCCCACATTTCAAAGGCATTATAAATATAATAGCATCTTTAAAATTGTCAAGACCCTCGGCATTTGGAATTTTCCCAAAAACAACTTTCCACACGGAGGCGCGGAGGCACAGAGATTTCAGCCTTTTTGAGGTTTCGTGTCTTGTGTGGCAAGAGTTTTGGTGTTTTGATTCTTTACTTCCCTTCTCCTGTCAAGGGAAGGGAAATTCGGTACCGGGCAGAAGGATTTTTGCTTTGAGATAGGGGCGAGTGATTGACCCATAAGGTTCCCTTTGATACCTTCTGGACATGAGAGAAACAGCGAACAAGATGATTTGGGAAAGGGGTGCGGAACAGAGAATGGATTTCCCAGGATATCAGCGTGTTTCTTTTCCTGATTTTACGTTCGTTGTACGTGAGGATTTTATCCCAATGGTTGGAACATTACGTCAGCTTCTTTATGGCCTTGTCAGAAACGAAGTAAATTCACCGGAGATTAAACCCTTTTCCTCGGGGCGGGGTGTAGTTTATCTCGCACGTATTGAAAGCCGAGGGGAGTTTGTCATCCGGTCCTACCGCCACGGAGGGATCTTGGGTGGGGTGTTTAAAACGAGATTTTTTGGCCATCGGCGCTTTCTTAAAGAACTTGGTCTGACACGCATGGCCCGTGAAGCCGGTGTGACGCTTTTGGAAGCGGTGGGTGTCGGATATCGCAAGGCTGGATGGGGAGTCCAGGGGTTCTGGATCACCAATCGAATCCCCGGCGCAGAAAGCCTTTTCACATGGATACGTGCCCATAACCCTTCAAAGATTTTAATTGAGGAGATTGCCCGAACGATTGCCAGAATGCATCAAGTTGGGATAGGACATGTCGATCTGACGATACAGAACATTCTTGTGACCCATTCATCTGATTTGTTTCCTGTAGTTTCTGTGATTGATTTTGACAAGGCTTACTACCGAAAGAACCTTGACCTTCACGAACGCATGGATCAATTGCGGCGTCTGGATCGTTCGCTTCTCAAGTGGATGCCGGATAGGTCCCCTTGGCGTTCGCCCTGGGTTCGGCTTCAGTTTGCCTGTGCCTACTGCCGGGCGGTCCCCGAGATGAAACCTTTGATAAGGGAATATATAAGCCGTTTCAGGTGGTATGAATGGGGGTACCGGTTAGGGTGGGCCTTACAGGGGGTGAAGAGATAATTCAGAAATTTTATATGCCTTCATGGAAGATGGCATGTTTGTTCGGGGGTTTTATTGAATGAAGGTTTTGGCCCAAGCGAGAAATTTTTCAACCAACAGCTCTTCCCGCCCCAACCAGAAGTGATCGACACCCGGGATGACAAGCAGAGTCTTGTTTTCTGGGGATTGAGATATGATTTTTTTAAGCACCTGTGTGCGGCAAAAAGGGTCCTTGTTTCCCGCAACGATAAGATGGGGACATGGATAAAAACGCTCCGGAACGAATGGCATCATGGAGACAGGAGGGGAAATCATGGAAATTCCCTCGATGGAATCGGAGAGGCCATTCAGTCGATGGATAACATAAGCCCCAAATGAGTATCCAATCAGAAAACAGGGGTGAGAGGCATAACCCGAATCCATCAGGAATCGAAGGGCCCCATCGACATCTCTTGTTTCCCCGATCCCCTCTTCAAAGTTTCCCTCGCTGGTTCCAACCCCCCGGAAGTTGAAGCGGAACGTCAATAGGCCATATCCAGCGAGATGAGACCATAGGGTTTCAATGACATTGTTGTACATGTTTCCCCCATAAAGGGGGTGAGGATGGGTGAGAGCGATAGTTCCCACCACAGGGCTTGAGGGTTTGTTGATTTCTCCTGTCAGGGAGAGGCCATCACTGCTTTTGAAAATGATTTTTTCTGATTTGGTGAATTGTTGGGTCATCGTTCCGAGAAACT
>JALTEW010000280.1 GCA_027073795.1 bacterium
TTAAGGCACCTGCCATTTTTATTACTTCCAACCCCGTGCAACAGCGCCTATCCACGGTAACTCCAGGGATTCTTTCCGGCCAGCCCGCCTTCAGAAGCGCCATGCGGGCAATATTCACATACTCCCCGCTCTGGTAGGACTGCCCAAGGATCACCTCGTCAATCAACTCGGACCCAATGCCAGCCCTTTGGATAACTTCGTTAAGCACCAGTACCGCCAGGTCATATGCCTCCACGTCTCTCAATTTCCCCATATATCTCCCCACTGGCGTCCTGACACCACTCACAATTACAACCTCTTTCACGACCCCTCCTTTTTTTCAATGATTGGGTTATCCAGAATGACCCGTCAAAAAAATCCTTGAAATTAAAGAAGATTTATCCTATCCCAAAAACCGCAAAATCTTACAACATAATCTCTACGTTTGCCCTTTTTTTGGCCTTCTCCAACCATTCATTCAGACGTTTTTCCGATTCCTTCTGATAAAGTATCCGCTGAATCCTGTCTCTTACATCTTTAAAACTATGCCCCTTCGCTCGCTTTATATCCAGAATCCTTATGATATGGAACCCGGATTTTGTTTCAATAACCCCGGAAATTGCCCCCCTCCTCAACTTAAAGGCAACATCTGCAATGGGTTTCATAAGGTCCTTTCCTTGAAACCATCCCAAATCCTCGGACACACGGACAAGGGAATCCTTACCATATTCCTTTATGATGGATTGGAATCGCTTGCCCTTATACAGTTCCGCTTCAATTCTCATGATAAGATTCTGGCGTTCCAGGCGTTTTTCCTTTGGCAAACCGGGAGAAACAGGGACGAATACCTGTGCAATCCTTACCTTTTCACCTCCGCTAAACTCACCCTTGTGCTTTTCGTAATAGGCTTTAACATCTTCATCGGAAATCGTTATGTGGCTCTTGATGACCACATTGAAAAACCGAAGCCGTTCAAGCCTCGCCTTCAGCGCCTGGCGGTAATCCTTGACGGTCAGGCCACGTTCCTTGAGAAATTTAACAAATTGCCCTTCAGTCATCTTGTTTTTTTTCTTGATAGAATCGTAAGCGGCGTTTATCTCCTTATCCGTTATTCCTCTTCCCGTTTTATTCAGTTCCTCTTCAATCAGAATCGTGGAAACCATCTGTTCAAGAAAAAACCTGAGGGCCTGGGGATCGCTAATGTCCATCTTCCCAAACCTTTCAGGGTGCTCCAGTTTGATAACCTTTGCTTCGCGCTTGAGATCCGATAGGGTTATAATTGTTTCGTTGACCTTTGCCACCACGCGATCCACAATCCTTGCCTCTATGGAAACACCCATTAAAAGTATCAAAACGAGGATCAGAAATAATCTCTTGAGAAAACGGTTCATAAGTTTTTTACCTCCTTTAGTTGAAAGTTATCTCTTTCAAAACATTCTCATAACGAACAATAAGCGCCTTTTCCTTTAATTCCTTCACCCAATGGGCCTTTTCTGCTCCCCGTTTTTCCTGAAGCAACCTTCTGGCTATCCGGGGACCCGCTTCCTTCAGACTCAACACCCGGGCATCCCTAACCCCCGTAAGGGTGATGATATGATACCCATAAGGTGTATGCATAATATCACTTATCCCCCCCACCTTCATTTGCCGTACAAGTGCAAATTCTTCCGGAAGACGATCCTCGCGCCAGTATCCCAGGTCCCCCCCACGCTTCCCCTCAGGGAAAACTGAGTATTGCTTCGCCAGCTTTGAAAAATCCTCACCCATCTTGAGTTTCTCCTGGACCTGTTGGGCAACCTTGAGTGTCGGCACAACAATCTGGGAAAAACGGTACTGCATGGGAACCTGAAACTCCCTTAAATGCTCATGATAGTACTTCTTTATCTCTTGGTTCGTAGGATTTTCTACGCTTTGAAGATGACGATTGATAACCCTCTCAATCAAGAGATCCCGGCGGAGAGATGCCTTCCACTCATCCGGCTTTATATTTAATTTTTTAAGATAGCTCTTGAAGCCTTTTCCATAATCTTCCGCTGTCTTTTCATATAATCGTTCAACCTCTCCGTCCTTAACCTGTATCCCTTCTTTCGCGGCAACCCTTAAAAGCAGCTTTTCCTCTATCAGCTCTTCCAAGAGAGATTTCTTGAGCTTAAGCGAAACCGTCTCTTTCTGCGCGCCATTTGGCTTCATGGGTTGAACAATAGTATTGTAATATCTGGCTAAATCCCTCCCGGTAATTT
>JALTEW010000281.1 GCA_027073795.1 bacterium
GTGTCGGCAGATAACTCAGCATCATAGCACCAAAACCAGCTACGGCCAAAAATTTAACAGCGGTACCTGGGAATAATAAGCCAACTACCGGAGACCAGAAGGCCATCACCATTATAATGGTACACAGTATCAGCAAAAACCACGAATAATGCAATTGGGTAAAGGCCGTACGTGCCACCATCTTCCAGATTACACCGAGATCATTATAGGCACGGAGGCTTTGTACTGAATGAGTAAGGCCTATCCAGGTCTTGTGACCCATGGACTTGATTTTTCCTGCCAGGGCACAGTCATCGATCAATTCCCCTCGCAAGGCCTGGAAACCACCTATCTCGTTCAGGAGTCGTGTCTCCAGTAAGATGCATCCTCCGGCAGCAGCAGCTATCCTGGAAGAGCTGGAATTAGACAACCGGAACGGGTAGATGAGCTTAAAAAAATAGATAAAGGCCGGCATCAACAACTTCTCCCAGAAACTGGCCATGCGCATCTCTGCCATCAGTGAAACAAATGGGCTGCCATTCTGTTTCATGGTCTTTTCTAATGCAACTAGAATGCCCGGCTGGAGCTTAATATCGGCATCAATCAACAGCGTCAGAGGAGTCTTTACGAATGGGAGCCCCTGCTCAAGCGCCCAGAGTTTGCCACTCCAGCCTGGTGGCAGAGGTCTGCCCGATACAATGCGTAGGCGTAGGCCTTTTCTGCCGACTGCCTTACGTGCCACTTCCACAGTACTGTCCCTTGATTGGTCATCAATCAAGATAATATTAAGATTACATCCCTGTGCCTCTAAACCTGCAAGCACAGCCTCAATGGTCTTCATTTCATTACGTGCGGGAATAAGGACCGTAATTTTACTCAAATCCTCTTGAGCAAGAGAAGAATCACTATCCAAAAAATCGGTAATATGCCAGGGACTCCATGGTACAAGCAAAATAGCCAACCACATCGAGGTACCAACCAAGACGAGAAAACTCCAGACTATCTCCATGAAACTCTTTTATTACAACGGGATAGGAATATTTAAAAAACCTTCCAAGACAGAGTAATATAATAGTAGGGTTATCTATGTCAAGCTCAAAGTCCTTTAGTGGCTTTCATATGGCTCAAGTTAAATCGGTTTATGCCGATTACTCCTCTATCTCCTTTTTGCGGTGCTGAATATAGGCATGGCGAAACGCAGCATAGGGTTCAAGGGATGCCTTTTTGAAAGATTCATAGTCCTCATACTGAAATGAATTTTTGTTCACAGACTTGATGCCACTGGTCCCTAAAGATGCCTCAACCGGGTTTATATAGGTGATGGGATTTAAGAATATATGTCCTATTGTTCCCACAAAGTCACGCGCAGTAGAAGGACCCAAGACAGGCCACACAATGTAAAATCCATTGCCGATCCCATAAGATCCAAGGACCTGCCCCAGGTCCTCGTCGTCCTTAGGATTCAGTTGGGGATATTTCTTAGCAGGATCTCTAAATCCGAGGATTCCCACCGTACTGTTGATCATAAATCTGGCAAATTCAGCCCCTGTCTCTCGTGCCCTTCCCTGAAGGGCACAGCTGACTAGCCGAACAGGCGTGTCGAGGTTGTGGAAAAAATTGAATATACTGCATCTGACAGGTTTGGGTACCACGGCAACGTACCTCTTTTCGAGGGGTTTTAAGACCCAAAAATAGAGCCTGTCATTAAAGCGAAACATGAGATGATTCCAGGGAGCCAATGGATCTGCTACCTCTACTGCCTCTTTATTTACTTCTTCATTCAGAGAGCTGAGGTCTTCGTCAAGGTAATCCTCATCCATTTCCCCAGTATCTGATTTAATTTGGCCTGATGCAGGAGAAGGCGCCGCCGGGTCTTGATGAAGATGTCCCCCTGGCGGCGCGGATGGAGGAATGGGATCAGGGGGCCTATGGGTACATCCAACTAAAGAAAAAATAAGGAGCGTAGCTACTAACACTAGGGACTTCATTTGGATCTTTTACTCCTTTCATCTTAATTTCTCAGTGAGTCCTGAAAGACTTTCCTCGAGGTCCAGGGCTAATTTAATACCCTTTGAGGAAACGATGTATTTTTTTGCAAAAACGTTTTTTGTAACTTCTCAATAAGTCCTGGCAACTTCGATGTAACCGACCACAGGGTGCTTCTTTTTCCAACATGCTCTCGCCCTTTGTTTTCTAAGGTTTTTGCAGCATAGGACCCTCCCTGTTCTCCTC
>JALTEW010000282.1 GCA_027073795.1 bacterium
ATCGACCAGTTTGTAGCCGTTTTTGACAAAGTAGTCGCGAACGGCTGCCACGACGTCAAATTTTTTCTCGTCAGGACAGTCGATACGAATTTCCGGTGTGGAAAAGGTTTTGGGGACATCAGAAAGCATCTCAGAAACGGGACGGGTGTCCTTTGAAACCATTTCGAGGAGACGCAGAGAGACATAGATGGCATCGTCGTAGCCGAAATAGCGATCCGCGAAAAAGATATGGCCGCTCATTTCTCCCCCCAGAAGGGCCCTCTCTTCCCGCATCTTCTTTTTTATCAGGGAGTGTCCTGCCTTCCACATGATGGCCCTGCCCCCGCGTTTCTCAATATCTTCGAAAAGGTTCATGGAACACTTGACCTCTGAAACGATCGTGGCCCCGGGATGCTCGGAGAGGACGGCACGTGAGAAGAGAATCATCAACTTGTCTCCCCAGATGATGTTTCCTCTGTTATCCACCACGCCAATCCGGTCGGCGTCACCGTCATACCCGATACCCAACTCGGCACCGGTTGTGGTAACCCTTTCGATGAGAGTTTTCATATTTTCTGGAATGGTGGGGTCTGGATGATGGTTGGGGAAATGGCCATCCATATCGCAGAAGAGGCAGGTGACCTCACAGCCCAGTGCCTCCATGAGCGGCGCGGCTACGACACCTCCCGTGCCATTTCCGGCGTCCACGATGACCTTTACCGACCGGCCCAGGTGGATATTCTCCCTGAGTGTGGCCATATAGCGCTCGGTGATGGAAGTGATTTCCACATCGCCCTTGCCCCTTGCAAAGTCTCCTGCTTCCATGATCTCACCCAAATGGCGGATATAGGGGCCATAAATGGTTTCTTTCCCCACACATACCTTGAACCCGTTAAACTCTGGGGGATTGTGGCTGCCGGTAATCATGAGCCCTCCATCGACCTCCAGATTGAACAGGGCAAAGTAGAGCACCGGCGTAGGGCAAACGCCGATGTCGATAACATGACAACCGGACTTGGTAAGACCTTCAACAAGATTGTCCCTGAGGCGATCCGAACTAAGCCGGCAGTCCCTTCCAAGGGCAATTCTGGGGAACGGAATGCCTTTTTCCTTGATCATCATGGTGGCATAGCCACGCCCCAGGGATTCAACCACCTCAGGGGTCAGATCCTCTTCCACCCTGCCCCGTATGTCATATTCTCTGAAAATCTGTTGATTCATCTTGTTCCTCCTGCCTTTGAGTAAGCGTACTTTACTCGAAATAGGGGCGGGTTTCAAGGTGTGGTTTCAGATCAGATAAGCGATCCAGAATCCCCACGCGACAAGAATTCCCCAAAAAATCAGGATATCTTTACGCCTGAGGGGGGGGAAAGGCCCATCCGCAATCCACAGGATGCCTTCCCCATATCCCCTAAAAATCAAGAGGGTGGTCCAGCGATCCAGATGGATGAGCTCATTTCCAAGGATTTGTGGAAGGAGCTGAAGTCCCTTTATTGTTTTACCAAGTTTCCCGGTGGTATCCCTTGTAAATGCGTGAAGTTGTTCCTTCCACGATAGGGGAAGAACTCGGAGCCAGCGCATAATCAGAAACAGAACGATAATGCCCAGCCTTATCTTGAACATTTTCAAAACGGGAAAACGACTCAGGCACCCCATAATCTGAAAGAGAAACATCCCAGGGACAGCCGAGGTAAGGGCGAATGAAACCCAAAAGAAATAGGCCAGTTTCTGGGTAATCCATGCCCCCTGGCAAAGGCCTTCTCTCGTAACGAACAGGTGCCCGAGACCGAAGAGAATCGCACCGGGCGTAAAGAAGGCATGGAAGAAAAGGGAGAGTGCCAGGAAGGGGAGAACAAACACCATCTTTTTCAAGACACTTTTGAAACGGGGGGAACACAGAAATAACAGGAGAAAGGATATAGCCCAGAGCCATACGGTGATTTTCCAATTATATCGCCGTGTGGTGATGACAAAAACAATGAGAGAAAGGTTCGCAAGCAGAAAAACGCCAGGGTGAATACGTGGAGCAGAAAACAAAAAAGGGAAGGAAGCAGAGAGTGTTCCATGCTTCCTTCCCTTTCCCTCTGAAGGTCTTATCATAAGGCTAAGGCTATTTGGTTGAGGATGAGTCTGAAACCGCGGCCTCTCTTTCGTCCAGTTTTTCCTTCAGAAGGGCTCCAAAATTGGAGCTGACTTCATCCTTTTTCTCCGTAAATTCTGAATAATCTGTCC
>JALTEW010000283.1 GCA_027073795.1 bacterium
CACACTTCCTGCATTTCTTTTTGTCAGAACATGTGAAAAAATTTATAATTTTAGTAAGTTAAACCAGTGATGAATTGAATCTGTTATTACTTATGAGGTGTATCTGACTCTATTTCGTAAAGTCGGGCTAGGGCCAAGATATGTTTCCGTCTTTTACGTAGTACGGGGCTTGCAAAGCTCTCATACACCACCCGCATTGCCCATCCCCTCAGTCCGCGCGTTCGCTCTGATCTTCCTGTCTCCTCAACCCAGTCCTGCACCGGGATTGAAAATCCGGTCTTGGGCCGGTTGATTACCGTGTCCGGCAAGGGCTTACCTGGGGCCAGGGCCATATCCCGCTTTGAAGGGAGGTCTTCAGGCTTGGCCATGTAGGGGGCCAGAGCGCGGAATACCTCTACATCCACCAGGGGAGTACGAATTTCCAGGGAATGAGCCATCCCTGCCCAGTCGGAATCCCGCAGCAGGGTGTTTCGCATGTAATGGGTCAGTTCCAGGGCGCTGATTTTCGCATGGGCAGTCGGCAGGTGATCAACCATGTCATCCATGCGCAAAACCGGTTGCAGGGTCTCCCAACCTTCACGCACCAAGTCAGGATCGAGGATTTCCGGCAACTCCCATGGCATAAAGAGGCTGCGGCGCAGGAGGTAGGCACCGCCATAACTGCCGCCGTATTCGAAAAGGCCGGCGTATTTTGGCGAGGTCATGCGCTTCAAAAACGGCGCGGAAACCACGCGAAACGCCTTGCCAATTCCAGGCAGCAGCGAGGGGACCCGGGCACAGGAAACCAACCGCGGGATCTGGCGGAAACCCGGATAGCCACCCAGCAATTCATCTCCGCCCAGGCCGGAGAGGGCGACCTTCAAACCAGCCTGGGCCGCGGCCCGGGCCACGAACCAGGTGTTGACCCCGTCAATGCTTGGCTGATCCATGTCTGCCAGGATACGGGGCAGTGCCTCGTCAAAATCCTGCCGGGAGATATGGGAGATATGATGTTTACATCCATACCGGCTGGCAAGCGCCTGGGCCAATGGGACTTCATCCCTTTGGCTGCCGGTATATTCGGTAAAACCCAGGGTGACAGCGTTGATGTAATCAGTCTGTTCAGAGGCAAGGGCGGTAAGGGTGCCGGAATCAATACCGGCGGACAGGAAAACCCCGACGGGCACGTCAGCAATGAGATGGTGTTGCACGCTGTCTTGCAGGGCATCCCGCAGCACTTCCCGTATGGGCTTTCCGGGCGGTGGCTGGTCAGCAGTCTGGGCCAGTTCCTCGGCTACATCGAAATAGCGTTGCGGCGCGCGCGGACCATTATCATCCACCCACATGGTATGACCGGCAGGCAGGGCAAAAACATCCTGGTAAAGCGTGTAGGGCTCGGGAACACTGCCCCAGAGAAAAAATCCTACATGGCCCGCAGGCTCTGCTTTCTGTTCAAATCCTTTACCGGCAAGCAGCGCCTTGACCTGGGAGGCACAGCGGAAGGTCTTTCCGTCATCATGGATATAGAGAGGTTTTATGCCGAAATGGTCACGGGCAAGGAAGAGGCCTTTTTTAAGGTCATCCCAGATGGCAAAGGCGAACATGCCGCGAAGGAGATGTACCATTTCTGGCCCATGCTTCGCGTACAGATGCAAAAGGACTTCCGTGTCACTGGTAGAGCGAAATCGGCGGCCGGCGGCTTCCAGTTCACGCCGCAGGGCGCGGTAGTTGTATATTTCCCCGTTGAAGACAATACGGTAGCGCCCATCCTCAATGGCCATGGGCTGGGCGCCTGAATCGGTCAAATCAATGATGGACAACCGGCGATGCGCCAGGCCGATGCGCCGGTCTTCAGAAAGCCATAGCCCTGCCCCGTCCGGGCCCCTGGCGCTCATGGCTTCCCGGATACGCACGAGCTCATCCCGGTCAACCGGCGGAACATCTCTATTATAGGCGAAAATCGAAGCGATACCGCACATTCTATTTCACCGCCACCGTCAAGAAATTTTGACTGAAAATACATTCCCTTTCCCCCGATCCTGTCTCTGCCGCCAAATATTACGGGAATGGGGGACGTTGGTAAGTTTGGGGACATAATACTTAAATGTTGCGCGAAATTTTTCAAATTCTTCTGAAAGCCCGATACAGCAAGGGTTTCCGGGTAGCTGTATACGTAAGAACCGTGAATCATTGATCTTTTTAGCATTGCAACCTCTAACC
>JALTEW010000284.1 GCA_027073795.1 bacterium
TCCTTTCACCTCCGGTAGCTTCATACCCCATCGGATATCTCTCCTACCAGAGGCCGCTTACGGGTGGGTCAATTTTACACGTCCACAACTCCCCTTAATGGGTCAATTTTAGGTTACCATAACTACCCCATAAATTCAACTATGAGATTTTGTAGAATTAGAGACGGGCTACAGGACATGGGAATGGCATTTTTATGGTATGGCATCCCATCTTTGTTTGTGGGGTCTCCGGCTACCTTACAATGCTGCCAGATGGCACTTTTTCATCGGGATGAAGGAGAACGGGCCGCCCTTCCACGTCAACGGCAAGAATCATCCCACGGCTCTCGATGCCTCTGAATTTCCTGGGTTCGAGGTTTGTGAGAACGGGGACCTGTTTCCCGATCAGGTGAAGCGGGTCATAAAATTCCGCCATGCCGGTCACGATCTGGCGTTTTTCTGAACCCAGGTCAATGAGTAACCGTAAAAGTTTATCAGTATCGGGAACCTTTTCCGCCTCTAGTATTTCCCCTATCCTGATATCCAACTTTTTAAAATCGCTGAATGATATCATCTCGTTAACCTCCCGTTGAGATTTCTTCTCAAAGCCAGCCCCACCGCTACATGTCATCACTTAACAGAACGGCAATCCAGCGGGTCTCTTCCTGGGAATCGAGGGCGATTTTGACCACCATGGTTAGGGGAACGGAAAGAAACATCCCAACCGGCCCGAAGACCCATCCCCAGAAGATAAGGGACATGAAGACCACCAGGGTTGAAAGCCCAAGTTTTTTACCCATGGCCCTGGGCTCCACAACATTTCCAATGATAACATTGATGACGGCGTAACCGATCGCGACGATAATCGTTTTCCCGATTCCAAACTGTATAAGGGCTATGAGGAGAGGTGGAATCGCGGCAATCAGGGAACCGATCGTGGGGATGAAATTCAAGAGGAAGGCAGCAAGGCCCCAGAGGACCGCGAAGTCAACGCCAAGAATCAAAAGCAACAGCGAAGCGCTAAGCCCGGTAGCCAGAGACAGGATGGTTTTAAGGGCCATGTAACGTGTCACGTTCGTGAAAAAGGTTTCAAAATAAGACACGGTATCAGGGCGTCTCGCGATATAGACCAGTTTTTTTGAGAATGTTGAGGCCTCCAGCAATACAAAAATGACAAATAAGATGACAAAGAAGCTGCTTGACATGACATTCCCGAAACTCTTGAGCGAGGTCGCGATATATTGTACCAGAACGCCCGGGTTGAATATTTTTAGCAGTTTTTCCTCCGGGAGTTTTACGCCGAGTTTTGTGGCGAAGTTGAGAGACTTTTCCGCAAGTGTGGAAAGTTTTTCCTGGTAGGCCGGCAGGTTTGAGGAAAATCCTTGGATGGAGGAGCCGATGAGAACCCCCACAGCGGCAATGATGATAACGATAAGAAGAAAGACGATGATCAGGACAAGCCAGTTTGGGAACCCCTTCTTGCGGAAAAAGTGAAAGATGGGGAGACAGATAATGGAAAAAAAGATAGCCAGCAGGATGGGAACGATAAAATGGCTGGACAGCTTCAACCCCGCGATCACAATGATAAAGGAAGCAAAAGAGAGCAGGAAACTTGAAGCGGGGGTTTTTTCTGTGGCCATGGATCAATCCTTCACGGTTTTTTACAAATTATAGGCATTTGGTTGATATGTCAACGTTTGGATCACATGATGGGAGGGGAGTTTGAAGCACCTTACATTGCTGTCTATTCCTGACTTTTTGCGAATGCATCATTATTTTGCGTCAACCTTTCTGCTGACACCAAGCCACTGCCTGCACCCCGGCGCCCCCTTCCAAGCGGACGCACCGGGGGTTGAAAATGTTTCCATAGCCATGGTTTCCAGCTCGACAATCAGGAGCCAGGGCGAGGTTCCAAATCGATCCCCAATTTTCGATTCTAGCTCTGGTTCTTCGGAGGGCATGAGCATTTTCATTAGACAACCGGTTCAGTTCTGCCGTGAATGCCTGAGGTAGTTCAGAAGTTCGGTGGGGGTATTTACAACAACCTCAGCCGGTAACAACTCCGATGGTGCGCCAAATCCCCACCGCACACCGATAAGCCGTAACCCCGCCTCGGCGCCGGCTGCCATGTCGGAGCCTCGGTCACCAATCATGAAGGCAGGTGATTTTTTTGCGCTGTTCAACTTCATGATGGTCCAAAGGATCTCTGCCTTGGGGGTGTCCAAGTCGCACCCAAAGATACCGTTGAAGTATCCGGCAATTCCGAAATGCCCGGCCACTTTCCTGGCGATGTCTTCCCGTTTTGTAGTAGCGATATATAAAGGGTTCCCATCGCCTTTCAAAGTGGACAACAGGCTGGGAATGCCATCATACAACCGGTTTTCCCTGTAGCCGACGTCAAAATATCGCTGGCGAAACAGGTGGATTGCCTTGGTTAGCGTATCCTCGTCTCCCGTGCATAGGAGTTCTGAAAATATTTCTTTCAGGGGTGGCCCGATAAAGCGGGTCAGGGCAGCCTCAGGCAAGGGCTTTTGACCCAGCCCCCCCAGGGCAAAATTGATGGATCTCACAATGCCCTTCCGCGGGTTGGTCAACGTTCCATCGAGATCAAAAACAATCGTCTGGCCATCAGGCATTTTCATGCGTTTCTCTGATAAGAACCGTCCAGTATCGCAGGCTCCCGAGAACAAGGGCCGATGCGATTCCAGCCTCTGTGAAGAGAAAAACACCCTTTCCCGGATAAGGATGAAGCCATTTCCAGGAGGAGAAAAGAAGTATGGTGCCAACAGCCATTCACATGCCACCGGCCAGTAGCACCAGGACATACCTACCCGGTTTATATCGGTTTAAGAGTTTTTTTATTTGTCTATCCATAAAAATTCAATCCCCCCCTTGGGGGTTGCAAATTCAGCTTATTCAAAATATAAGGTGTTGTCAATTCCGGTGACCTTGGAGTTTTCTCGGAGTTGTCAAAAAATAAAAACATGAAAGGAAAAACGATGAGTGAAGGGATCTTGTTTAAAACCGAAAGCGATAAAACCATTGAGGGTTTTATTGAAGACCTGAGAAAGAATGCCCCTGAATTTAATTTCGGTGTCCGCCATGTACTCAACGTGGGCAAAGATTACAAAGATCATGGCGTAGAAGTTGATGAAGAATTCCAGCTCTTCCAGGTCATTTTATGTAATTACGAACGTTCCTACCAAACCGTTCGTGGAAACCCTGAAAAAGCGGCCGTTCTGCTGCCACCCAAACAGATGGCTGTTTATAGGCGGGACGGGAAAACGGTTATCAATTATCTGCCGTTTACCAGCGATTTTATCGCCCAAGCCTTGCCGGAACAAAAGAAATTTTCTGAAAGGCTTGCGGAAACCTGTCAGAAAATAATAAGGCTTATTGAAAAATCCAGATAGGCTGACCTCTTCAAAGGCCTGACAATCTGAATTTCAATGGGGGAAACAGGGGAGTTAGAGAATTTTTGTCTCCCAGAGGAAGGAATTACGTTCAAGGTGAGAGCGAAGGGGGCCACCGTAAAGGGGCGATCTCTGGGCTGACGATGGCTTCCCGCAACAGACCCTTGAGGGGGAAGAGATCGTAGCCAGCCAACAGGCAGCTTTCTCTAAGTCGATTGTGCCTTCTGAAGGGCGATACGGGCGGCGCCGATGGCCCCCACAGTTTGGGGTTCCTCCGGGATTAAAAGGCTGAGCCCAAGCTTTTCCTCGAGGGCACGAACGACCCCGATGTTTTTGGCGACACCGCCTGTCATGACGACATCGCTTTCCACCCCGATGCGCTCCAGAAGACCAATGGTGCGGTCGGCAATAGCCTTGTGAATTCCACGAAGGATGTCATTCACCTGTTTTCCCTGGGATTGCAGGGAAATCACCTCGGATTCCGCGAAGACAGTGCAGACGCTGCTGATCTGAAGGTCCTCATCGAATTCGAGGGAGAGCTTCCCCATTTCTTCAAGCCCGACCCCCAGGGCATTGGCCATAACCTCGAGAAAACGCCCTGTCCCCGCGGCACATTTATCGTTCATGTCGAATTCGGAAACAATCCCCTTCTCGTTGACCCGGATCACCTTGGTGTCCTGCCCCCCGATGTCGATGATAGTTCGGCAAGAGGGAAAGAGGCTGAAGGATCCCTGTGCAAGGCAGGTGATTTCCGTCACGCGAGCGTTTGCATAGGGAGAAATCTCCCTGCCGCAACCCGTAGCTACAATATAAGAAAGATCTTCAATCGTAAGGTTCACTTCCTGAAGAGCGACATTTAACGCCTCTTCCGAGGCCTTGGGGCTACACCCCCCCATCAAGACAACCGATTGGGAAATAAATTCACCTTTCTCATTGACCAGTGCCGCCTCAGCGGACAGGGAACCTGCATCAACCCCTGCAACAATCATTCTTACGTCCTTTTAGGATGAAACGTTTTTACTTGTCTTTCCAGGTCGGCTTGCGCTTTTCCAGAAAGGCCTTGAGCCCCTCTTTTGCGTCATCGGTGTTCATGAGGGCATATTTGTAAATGACCTCCGAAGCGGACAGGCCCTTTTCAAAAGGGACCTCAAAACCGCTGACAATGGCCTTTTTACACCATTTCAGAACCACCGAACTCTTACCCCTGAGTTCTTCAAGGAAGGTTTCAAGCGCCGCTTCATATCCTTCGTCCGGGAAGACCCGATTGACGAGGCCGTACTCGTAGGCTGTTTGGGCATCGATGGTCTTGCCGGTCAGCAGTAACTCATAGGCACGCTTTAACCCGAGAATCTTGGAGAACCACGCCACAGCCATGGAAGGGTATACCCCCACCATGACCTCGGGTTGGCCGAACTTGGAATGTTGAGATGCAACGACAAGGTCGCAGAAAGAGGCTACTTCGCATCCACCCCCCAGCGCTACCCCGTTGACCGCTGCAACCGTTGGAATCTCGAAGGTTATCAGGGTTCGGAATATCTGGTGGAAAACGGCGATCATTTCGTCCATCTTGTCCGGGGTGTGATCTTTTACATCAACGCCGGACGAAAAGGCCTTGGTACCTGCCGCCGTGATGACGAGGGTGCAGAGCCCCTCCATCTCCTTTGCCTCGGCCAAAGCGGCGTTCATCTCCTTCATGGTAGGGATGTCAAGAACATTGTAGGGTGGCCGGTTGATGGTGAGAGTCGCAACCTTGTCACTTCTCTCAAAAGTAATAAATTGGAACTCCATGGCTTCCTCCAGCTCTATTCGATAATGGCAATCACCTTTTCGGCTTCCACCTCATCTCCCGCGTTGACAAGAACTTCCTTGACGGTCCCCGAGGCAGGTGAGGGAACAGGCATTTCCATTTTCATGGCTTCAAGAATGACAACGGGATCATTTTCATTGATGGAATCACCGGGTTTAACCTCTACACTTACAATTTTTCCAACCATTGGAACTGTAACTTCTGTTGCCATAATTCAATCCTCCTGTAAAATTTAGTTGCCCGTTTTTAACAGAGGGGGATGACCCTGTCAAGTGTTTTAATGAACTAAAGTCTCACTGAAACCATGTCCCATGGAGTCGCACGACCACGCGTCGCCTGGTAGTTCCTTAGAAGATAGAAGCATTGTACCCAGCACGCAGGAACAGGGGAAAGGTGACCGGCTATACGCCTCAACCTAACATCATCAGCGATTATCAGACCTACATCCCTCTGGCCGTTAGCTTCACCTCGGGAAATTGATCCAAAGATGAAAACAACTTTCACATCCCTTACCAGGGCTTCTCAAAGAATCTCCCCAAGCCCGGAGGTTTTCAGCAAAACATTATGGAGATCCGGATAAACGGCATGCAAATATTCATCTATTCTACTTGCCTCTATAACGGATCACCGCGCATATTTATCGTGTACATACGCCAGGGATTCATCTATTGCCTGAACGGCCTTGTCTAAATCTTCCTCGGTATGCCTGTAACAGATATAGGCGTGATGATGCGGGGCAAAAAAGAAACCCTTCCGGATGAGTTGCGTGTAGAAATCATTTCGCCGGTTTTTTCGAGTGCCCATTTCATCCTGCTTGAAGGTGATAAAGAACATCGGCGCAACCCCACTCAACTCGGCTCCAACGTCGTACTTTTCTATGACGCCCTGGATTTTTTTCAGAAAACGATCTCCCTTCGCCCATATATTGCCAAGGACGTTGTCGCGCTCCAGGATTTCAATCGTTTTCAGAGCGGCAATATACGGCAGACTGTTTGGGAAGAAAGTGGAAGAGATAAAAAGTTCAGAGGCCGCCGTCATCATGACATCTTTTTTCCCTGTAACAACACTGATTGCGTATCCGTTGGCTATCCCCTTTCCAAGAACCGTCAAGTCAGGGGTCACCCCGTAAAGCTCCTGTGCCCCGCCCATTCTGAGCCTGAAGCAAGTACGCACCTCATCAAAGATCAGAACAGCGCCGTATGTGTCCGCAAGCTTCCTGACGCCTTCAAGAAACCCTGGCTTTGGTTCCTGCATCTTCTGGTGGAGGGGATGCCCAAAAGGGGTCATAATGATGGCCGCTGTCTGGTCACCGTGTTTCTTCATCAGGTCTTCAAGCTCATCCAGGTCGTTGTAATGGAACTCGTAGACGTCCTCGTAAAATTTCTCTGGGATTCCCCCCTTCATCTCAACGCACCAGTCATGCCATCCATGGTAGCCGCAGCGCATCACCTTGATCCGGTCTGTGTAGGCCCGCGCCATACGAATGCTTGCCGTGGTGGCATCCGAGCCGGTTTTTAAAAAGATGCACAACTCCGCGCTTGGCACCAGTTGGATCACCTTTTCCGCCAGCGCGTTCTGATAGGGTTGTGTCAGGTCTAAACAGAACCCCTTGTTTTTTATCTGCTGTATCACCGCATCGTCCACCTCTTCTTCCTGGTAACCCAGGATAATGGGCCCATAGCCACAGAGGAAATCGATATACTCATTTCCGTCAACATCGATCAAGTGACTCCCCCTGCCTTCCTCAAGGAAGATAGGGTATTCCCCCATGATGAAATCGGTGGGTTTTCTCGCGCCCAACACACCGCCGGGAATCAGTTTCTCAGCCTCTTTAAAGAGCTCGAGGCTTTTTGTCAGGTTGAGTTTTTCAGCTTCTTTCATGTAATTGACTCCTTTTAAATTGTAACCATGGATTCTATTTTTTCCGACTGGTGGATCCTGGCACCCCGCTTAATGAACTCGGAAAGAAATTTTTCAGGATCAATGCACCCTTCCGGTGCCACAACGCCTTTCACCGTTACATACCCATCATCCATCATAAGCGCGGCAATCGAGGCGGGAAGACCCGTTCCCGGCGCCATCCTGCCCACCATGTCGGCGGTATAGGTTACCCGTTTTCCGTCTCGCTCGCCCTTGACAATAACCTTCAAACCGGACGCTTGGGGACCGTTGTCCCTGCCTTCGGGAATTGTTTCCCAGAGTTTCAACGTCAGGTCATAGGGCACCAC
>JALTEW010000285.1 GCA_027073795.1 bacterium
GAGATTCAAGATCCTACGCTAAGATGATGGAGTTTCCTCTTTTAGAACCAGGCGATTTTCAGGAGGCCAAAGATATTACAAAATGGGCATTTCAGCTTTCGGAAGAGATAAGAAATGTGGTCATGGTAAGAAGTGTGACCCGGCTCTCCCATGCAAGTGGAAACGTGATTCTCGAAAGTCTTCCCCCTGTGGAGCCCAGGGCACAAGCCCGGTTCCGGTGCAGCGGCTCCTTTCTGGATCAGATTGAGGGACCCATAATTAATCTTCCTGTCATGGTGAATCCCCTGCATGCCCGTCAGCAGGAAAAACTCAGCATGGCCTCAAAAATTATGGAAGACTCACCTTTTAACACTTACACGGGCCCTGCGGCACCTGAGCTCCTTTTGATTACCAGCTCCGTGTGTAACCTTTACAGCAGGGAGGCGATCCATATTTTAAACCTCGATGACAGGGTGGGGCTTCTTAAACTTGGCATGACATGGCCCCTTCCTTCCCGTTTTCTTGAAAAATATCTGTCCATTTCTGACAATGTACTGATCGTGGAAGAGGTGCTTCCTTTTCTCGAGGATAATATTGAGGCTTTTGCAGCAAGGCTTGCCCTTGAAATCGGAATCAAAACCTTTCACGGCAAACATGACGGGAGCATTCCCGCAACAAATGAACTCAACCCTGACCTTGTGATGGAGGCCCTTTCAAAAATCCTTAATGTCCCATATAAAACTGTTTTTAGGGACTACGCAGAAAGGGCACAGGAAATTGCAGTGAGAGGGGCTCCGGACCGGGCGTTGACTTTCTGCCCGGGATGCCCCCACAGGGCATCGTTCTGGAGTATCCACAATGCACTCAGTATTGACAATCGTGAGGGGTTCATGTGCGGTGACATCGGCTGCTATTCCCTGGCCGCAGGGCCCAGTGGCTTCCAGACACTTAAGACATTACATGCCATGGGGTGCGGAACCGGTCTTGCAAGTGGATTCGGCAGTCTTGAAGCCTTTGGAATGGACCAGCCGACAGTTTCGGTCTGTGGCGACTCCACATTTTTTCATGCAGTAATGCCTGCCCTTGTTAATGCCATTCACAACAGGGCCAATATCACCCTTGTGATCCTTGACAACAGCGGAACTGCAATGACCGGTTTCCAGGCCCACCCGGGTCTAAAGGTCAATGCCTGCGGAGAAGATGTTCCAGCCATAGATATACAAAAACTTTGCGAGGCCATGGGTGCAAAGGTGAGGGTTGTGGATCCCTTTGATGTTGAATTAACCCAGAAAACCCTGCTGGAAACCTTAGCGGATGATGAAGGAGTAAAGGTGGTGATACTCAGGCAGATCTGTGCCCTCAGTCCTGAGAAGAAAGGCCGTAAGATGTTTGATGTATCGGTGAATGAAAAAATCTGCATTGGTGAGAGCTGCGGGTGCAACCGGCTGTGCACAAGGGTGTTAAAGTGTCCGGGGCTCATATGGGATAATGAAAAAAAGAGTGCTGCAATAGACGAAGTCATCTGCGCCGGGTGCGGTTTTTGCGCATCCATCTGCCCGTCTGGAGCCATTGAAAAAAGGGAGGTGTTATAAAAATGGAAAAAGCAAGGATAGAAAATGATCCCTATAATCTTATTATTACAGGTGTCGGTGGCCAGGGTAATGTCCTTGCCTCAAGGATGGTGGGAGACATGATGTCCCGGCTGGGGTTTTATGTAACCATCGGAGAAACATTCGGGGCCTCCCAGCGGGGAGGATCTGTGATGAGTCATTTAAGAATCTCCGCCACCTCAACCTTTTCTCCCCAGATACCAGAGGGCAGGGCTGACATGATCGTGGCCCTTGAGCCAACCGAAGCAATACGGGTCCTGAGGGATTACGGAAACCCCGAAGTTGCCGTACTTTGCAACACCAGGAGTATTCATTCCATAAACGTCATTTCAGGGGAACAGACTTATCCCTCTCTGAAAGAGATAAAAGAATGGATTCAGGAACTCAGCCTTAGGTCCTGGTTCATCAACGCCACAGCAAAGGCTCTTAAACTGGGAAATCCCATTTTCAGCAACATAATATCCGTGGGCGCTCTGGCGGCAACAAAGGCTCTTCCCCTTTATCGGGATAGCTTTGAATCGGTACTGTCTAACAAAATGTCACCTGACAAGATTGCAGTGAATCTCAAGGCCTTTGACATCGGTGCAGGTATGGTCCGGGCCAAT
>JALTEW010000286.1 GCA_027073795.1 bacterium
CTACCAAACTTTTTCAATGCGCCTCCCGCCAGTTTTCACCGGACTGGATGCCCACCTTCAGGGGAACCCTCAGTGAAACGGCGTGTTCCATCTCCTCTTTCACCAGGCCCTCTAACATCTCAGCCTGGTCCTTTTTGACCTCAAAGACGAGCTCATCGTGCACCTGAAGAACCATGGAGGCATCCAGTTTCTCTGACCTGATCCTGGCGTGGATAGCGATCATGGCCTTTTTGATAATATCCGCGGCGCTTCCTTGGATGGGCGCGTTGGTAGCGGTTCGAATCCCGAATTCCCTTTGCTGGTAATTACGGCTTTTCAGCTCCGGCACGGGCCGGATTCTTCCAAACAGGGTGCGGACAAGACCCTCGGCGCGGGCACGCTCAATCAGTTCTTTCTGGTATTCTTTGACCCTTTGAAGCCGGGTAAAGTACTGCATGATATACGCCTCCGCCTCCTTACGATCAATGCCCAGCTCTTTCGCCAGGCCATACCCACTCATCCCATAGATAATCCCAAAGTTGATGACCTTAGCGCGTCTTCGGAGCTCGGGCGTTACGCTGTCAAGGGCAACTCCGAAAATCTCCGAGGCAGTCCGGGCATGTACGTCCTCACCGTTGAGAAAGGCCTGTATCAAAACGGGGTCCTCGGAAAGATGCGCCAGAATTCTCAGCTCGATTTGCGAATAGTCCGCCGAAAGAATCAGGTTGCCGGTTTCGGCGATGAAAGCCTCTCGGATACGCCGCCCTTCCTCCGTCCGGATGGGAATATTCTGGAGGTTCGGATTGCTGCTGCTCAACCGGCCGGTTGAAGCGATCGTCTGGTTAAAGGATGTATGAATCCGGCCCGTTTCCGCATCTACTAACTTGGGAAGGGCATCCACAAATCCGGACTTTAGCTTGGAAAAACTGCGGTATTCCAGCACCAGCGCCGGCAATTCATGCTCCAGGGAAAGCGCCATCAGGACATCCACATTGGTGGACCGCCCCGTTTTTGTCTTTTTGACCGATTTCAGCCCTAATTTGTCAAAAAGGATTTCGGATAATTGTTTCGGGGAGTTGATGTTGAAGGGTTCGCCTGCAAGTCGATAAACCTTCTCCTCCAACCTTTCCATCCGTACGGCCAATTCCTTGGAAAGATCGCTCAAGTGCTCAAGGTCCACCTTGACACCCCGATGCTCCATAGCCGCCAGAACAGGTATCAGGGGGAGTTCGATCGTTTCATAAAGCTCCTTCATCCCCTGCCCGTGGACCTTGGGTGTCAACAGCGTGCACAACCGCAGGGCCAGGTCCGCATCTTCGGAGGCATAGCGGGTCGCGTCAGCCACAGGAACCTGCCAGAACCCATCCCGGGCCCCTGCTTTTCCGGTTACTTCCTTGAAAGAAATGGGCTGGTGGCCGAGATACTCCATTGACATGGTGTCGAGGTTGTGGGTTCGTTTGGTAGGGTTCAGAAGGTAATCCGCCACCATGGCATCACAGGATATCCCTTCCACCGCGATATCATAATTCATCAGAACCCGGGTATCATACTTGAGGTTCTGCCCGATTTTCCCAAACGTGGGGTTTCCCAGATAGGGCTTCAGATGGTTCAGAACATCCTTGAGCGGTAACTGCCTGGGACCTGTACCCTGTTCATCGTGTTTTAAGGGAACATAACAGGCCTCTCCGGGGGCCAGGGCGAGGGAAACCCCCACGATCCGGGCGTGAAGCGGATTCTCAGAAGTGGTTTCAAGGTCCACGGAAAAGGATTTCTTTTCTTCTATTTTCTCTGTCCATTCCTTCAGGGATGTTATATCTGAAATAGTAGTATAGGCATCATACCGAACGGCGGACGCGGGTTTTTCCTTCGTCAATTCCTTCAGCATGGAGAAAAATTCCAGCTCCAGAAAGAGGTCCCGCAGTTTTTTTTCGTCTTTTTTTCTGAAAATGAAATTTTCTTCCGTGATTTCAAGGGGGACATCCTTCCGAATCAACACCAGATCGCGGCTTAAAAAGGCGGTGTCTCTGTGCGCTTCCAATAGAGACTTGATCCGTGGCGGGGCTACTTCATCAAGTCTCCCGTAAAGGGCGCCAAGGGAGCCAAAACGGGAAATAAGCCTCTGCGCTGTCTTCTCTCCGATTCCTGGAACCCCCGGAACGTTATCTACCTTGTCCCCCATGAGGGCGAGGAGATCCACAACCTGTTTCGGCTTC
>JALTEW010000287.1 GCA_027073795.1 bacterium
TTTATGAAAGAACGCAAATGGATCGTAGAGACAATTTATAATGTTTTTGGATGGGCGATTCGGAAATTGCCCATATTGTTGTTTTTATCTCCATCAATCGTGCTTGGAATAAACCTATATGGCAACGTAACCCTAAGTCCATCAAACTTAACGGATTTAGTTGGAGCATCTGGAGCCGTAAACTTCCCTTTTCTTTCGTACGTATACGATTTTCAAATGAAGAGAGACAATGTGCTGAAACCGTTTTACGGCTACATGACACTCGATCATTATTGGTACATAAACAACAGTTATTTCTACTTTCATAATAATACGGATTTGCAAACAAAGGTTGGTAGAATGCACTTTGTTGAAGGGCCTGGCGAGTTTTATCACCTGTTCTTGAGTGATAGTGCCGGCCCTTTCAACGGTCTTTCATTTAGATACACACCAAATTCGTTTTTTACGTTCAAACAAGATATGGTACTTTTAAACGATATAGATCCCAGATCGTTGTATTACAGGAAATTCACAATACATCCGTTGGAGGGATTATCGCTCTCATACGAAGAATCGATCTTGTTCATGAGAGAATTCGATCCGTGGTATGCATTTGTGATGTTGCCGTATCCTGCAATTCAGGTTTTTAGGCAGGAAGATCCAAAATCAAGTTGGTATCAAGACATAAACGACAACGCACTTGTTGGCTTTAGCGCCAACTATGATTTTGATAGTTCAAAGATTTATCTGGAATTCCTTGCAGACGATCTCGATATGAATGCCATATTTGCACCGAATAAATTCCAAAATCCGAACAAACTTGCATGGCTTGTGGGTGGAAAGACGAAATTATGGAATGTCAACATCACGGTCGAATATGCTGGTGCAACCGCTTACACATTCGAAAAAAGCCCGACTACTCCGGCATCTTACGCGTACATCGCTTATCCAAATTACAACAAAGTGGATGGAAACATGTTGGGATACAAATACGGTGAAAACAACGACGCCTTTAAAGCTCAAATTGTATACCCAACAAAATTTGGAAATCTGTCCATGAGCTATGAACACGTCCGTCTTGGAAAAAGGACGCCACTCATTCCGTGGCACGGATTGTCTCATGCACCCTCCGGCACACATTGGCTCGATGATTCCGTAATAGAAACGAGAAACATCTTTGGAATCCAGGCCCAGATTGATTGGCAAAGATTGACCTTTGAACCGTCAATATCGTACGAAAAAATTCAGAACGTCGATATTCAAGAAGGAGTGAATGAAAACGACTTAACGGCCTCTATCGCTCTGACATACAGCTTTTAACGATGCTTTCGCCATGTAATTTTTGTTGTTGCAACCCATGCAGCCTTGTCATTTCGGGCATCGTTGTGCAATTTCTCATTAAAGGGGAAAGAGGAGGAGTCAAATGCGCTGTGAATACAGAAGATCAATCCATTTTCTTGTAAAGATAATTAGTGTATTACCTGTACTCATAACATTATCCATAACATTATCGTTGTTCACAACAACATCTTTTGCAAATCAGGCAGCACTTTTTGAACATTCAAACCCTCAATCGTGGATGATTGGAGCGTACCTCTCCATGAAAGGCGAAGTTTTGCCTTTGGAGTCATGGCCACTACCGGTAGGGTTTCTCGAGAAACACATTCCGATAGAAAACAACGTAAGATCGCTTTCACACGCTGATGGCAAATCTTCGGCTGACACCTCATTTTTCATGAGTGTTTCTCCAGAAATATCCATTAACAACTGGCACTACCATCCAAAATCAAGGTTGGTTGATCTTGTCCAAGCATACAGATATGATTCCATGAAACCCTGGATGGTGTTTGGATTTCAGACTTCAATCAGCGACGACCTCTATTTTCTCATTCACATGGACATGAGAAAAGAAATCGCCAACTTCTTCGAAAAAGACGATCACGATAACCTCCCATTCACGGGGTTGGATTTTTCTCTATCGCCATCATCCGAGGCCTTTGATTTTAATTTTCCAACTAAGGGATACACATCTTACTACTCAAAGAATTTCTTCTTCAATATGGGAAGATCACAGCTTGCGTGGGGCCCAATGACTCACGGGCTCACACTTTCTGACAATTCCCCCTATTACGATGAAGCTTCGTTTGCTTACACAACACAAGCGAATTTTATAAAAAGATTTTCATTCACGTACAACGCCATATCGGTCGATC
>JALTEW010000288.1 GCA_027073795.1 bacterium
GGGTACGGGCTCTGGACAGCGGGGGCGGGCTTCCAGGCGGGGGTGGAAAGGTTCGGTGCCATGGCAGTTCCCGTGGGACCCGGCAATATCGATATCCATATCCAGATGTTAGTGGATCTTAAAACAACCGTCTTGTGCTGCACGGCTTCCATGGCCCTTCTGCTGGCGGAGGAAATCGAGAAACGTAAACTACAAGAGGAAATTGCACTGGAAAAAGTAATCTTCGGGGCCGAGCGGAGCAGCGATGCCATGCGTAAGCGTATCCGAAAGATGTTGGGGGTTGCGCATACCTTTGATATCCCTGGACTCACAGAACTCTATGGTCCGGGAACGGGGCTGGACTGCCCCAAACATGAGGGGATTCACTACTGGGCAGATTACTACATCCTGGAAATCATCGATCCAGAAACGCTGGAGCCGGTTCCTGAAGGTGAAGTTGGAGAGATGGTGGTGACTACCCTGAAAAAGGAGGCGGCACCCCTTGTCCGTTATCGAACCCGGGATTTGACACGTCTGATCCCGCATCCCTGCTCATGCGGAAACGTTTTTCCGATGCACGATCGGATTATGGGGCGGAGCGACGACATGTTTATCTTTCGGGCCGTGAATATCTACCCTGGACAGATTGACCACATCCTTTCCTATACAGAAGGCGTGGGAAGCGAATACCAGGTCATTCTCGACCGGAAGGAAGATGGGAAGGATTATATGACCATTAAGGTGGAACGTGATCCCTCCACCCCTCTGGAAAAGGATGGGGAACTGGAGGCAAAGATCAAGGACCGTATCAAAAAGGAGATCCTGGTGAGCGCGGCGGTAGAGATTGTGGATTATGGAGAGCTTCCCAGGACACAGCGTAAGAGCAAGCGTGTGTTTGACAATAGAGAAAAGGAGTGAAGGGAGTTGACATGATCGATTATGACTACTTGAAGCCAAAAAATCTACAAGAGGTTTTTTCGCTGCTTGAAACCTACGGAGAGAGGGCTGCCTTGATCGCCGGGGGCACGGACGTGATGGTGAGTATCAGAAGCAGGAAAATAGCGCCGGAAGTCCTTATTTCTCTCAGGGGATTAGAGGAATTTTCCTATATCAATAAGAGTGATGCCTATCATATCGGCGCGTTGACCACACACCGGATGTTGGAAACCAGCCCGATGGTTCAAAATGAACTCTCAGCGCTTTATGACGGGGCGTCACAGGTGGGATCGGTCCAGATAAGAAATGTGGCTACCGTAGGGGGGAATATCTGTAATGCGGCCCCCTCGGCAGACACCGCAGGACCGCTTCTGGCGCTGGATGCCACAGCTGTTTTGCAGGGACCGGAGGGGATCCGAAAGGTTCCATTGGCTGAATTCTTTACAGGTCCCTCACAGACCGTGAAGAAACCCGATGAGGTTTTGGTTGAGTTTGAGATACCCGTTGAAATGGGGGAGTTTGGAAGTGCCTATCACAAACATTCCCGCAGGAAGGCCATGGATCTTCCCATCCTAGGGGTGGCGGTATCCCTGAAGTTAGACGGTCAGAGGATTGCAGATGTGCGTATTGCCCTCAGTGTCGCGGCGCCAACCCCCCTGCGGGCGAGAAAGGCAGAGGAATACCTGAGGGGAAAAGAATTGGATGAAAGATCCCTAAACGAGGGGGGGAAAATTGCCGCTCAGGAGGCGTCGCCCCGTGACAGTCTCAGGGGGAAGGCCTGGTACCGGAAAGAGATGATTGAAACCTTTGTGCCAAGGATGGCCTTGAGGGCATTGGAGCGTTTGAAGAATAGATAAAAGGAGCTGAGAATGAGAAAGATAACGGTTTCATTTATATTAAATGGTGATGAGGTCACGGCTGAGGTCCCGGTGACCTGGAGTTTGCTGAGAACCTTGCGGGAATATTTTGAATTAACGGGACCCAAGGAAGGCTGTGGGGTAGGTGAATGTGGGGCCTGCACGGTTATTGTGGATGGAAAGGCAGTGAATTCGTGTATCTATCCCGTGGCCGAGGTCGAAGGGAAATCGGTTACGACGGTCGAAGGGCTTGCTGGCGAAGATGGAACTCTCCATCCTCTGCAAAAGGCCTTTTTAGAGAATAACGGGGTTCAATGCGGTTTTTGCACGTCAGGGATGATTATGTCGGCCAAGGCCCTCCTGGATGAAAATCCCGAACCAGACGAGGACGAGATACGCACCAGCATTTCGGG
>JALTEW010000289.1 GCA_027073795.1 bacterium
GATCATGATGAGATCCAGCAGTCCTAAATTGAGTTTTTTCTCATCCGCATCGACAATGACTCCCGTGTAATAGTTGTTATTGAGGTAGATAAATCCTCGCCCCTTCGCGTTGCCCGACCACTCGATACTGAACGGGCCGAAGGTTATCGAGGAAACATTTTCCTTCGATCCCCTTTGACCGCCTTGGCATTGGGGCTGAAGTTGACTTTCCCATCCGTTCGAAGAAACCAGTCGAAAGAGAGGGTCTCTGGCTGAGTGGTCTGTTCTCTCAAGATGGCAATGCCAATCGAGTCCCCATCCTTCAAGACAATTGCACTGTCATCGGGGATGCCAATAGGGAACATCCCCAGCGCTGTAGCATCATTCGTTTTCACTGGCTTTTGGACAAGGTTCAGGGACTGGCAGCTTTTATCTTGGTTCCACTCTATTATTTCAGAAGCAGTTTTGTATCCTTCTATTATATTAGAAATACAGCGTTTCATCTGCGGATCGGTCTCGTCCTTCTCAAGGATGCTCAATTCATGTTCAGACCATAGGGGCTTTGAACCAAAATCCCTGGCAAAGAGATCAAACACCAAATCCTCCCGTTTATATATGCTTCTGCTGTGTATGTTTTTCAGCAGAAACTCTTTTACGCCCGGATCATTCCTCTTTAGAGAAATTGAAAAGGCCTCCTTCACTCCCTCATGAATCGCCGCACTATCGGTTTGCAAGTATTTCAAATATATGGGAAACGCACTTCCCTTGATCGTTGCAAGCGATCTTACCGCGACGATGCACCTTTGCTTAAGGTCTTTAACGTAGGTGCTATCAGGGTTCGTGTGCTCATTAGCAATATACTTGGCATTTGTTTTATCAATAAAGTTCGTTACAACGCACGTATCCTTAACCCTGTTTTCAGTTAATAGGATTTCACACACCCATTCGAGATAGGCCAATGGAAGCCGCCCCTGATTACTTCCATAATTTTCATACAGATACTTTTCCTTCTCAGCCTCTGTAGGCTCCTCATACGGAACTTTAAAGGGGCACTTCCCTTCCCATTTACGATGAACATTATCTACATAAAGGTTTACCGGCATCGTTTTTGCGGAAAGGGAACTCACCCCTATGGCAAGAAACCATATCATTAAGAATGATCGCATAGCTCTACCTCCTGGAGCTTTGTACTACTGATCTAGTTTGAGTGTAGTTTTTCATGTCGTCCACTTTGCACTCCCAATACAAGCCCTTTCTATGACCCCTTTCTGTTTCTATTAATAATACGTGGTACTCTGATCCCTTCGACTGCTGTGACCTGAAAAGACAACTGTATATTTTTTCGAGTCTATTCTTTTATATGAAAATGTAAGCACCAATAGGGATGAAAAATCTGCATTTACCAGAGGATCGTAGAACATTTTTCGCGTTAAAACCAAGTGCCTATCGCCTGAATCCAGTTCTCTCGTCAAGCTACCCCACGATGTTGTAATCTCTAGCTTTTCCGGTGGCAACTCTCCCTCTAAAACGTCCCACTTTACAACATACTTCTGCGCACTTGCCAGGTATTGATCTATCTCCTCTTTCCATGTTGAATATGGGGGAAGCTTAATATACACCTCCTGCGTGACAGGGGGCATACACCCTGAAACAAACGCAAGAACCGATAACAAAAAAATTGAAACCTTATATTTCATTATATTCAACACCTCCATCCAAAGGGACATCCAAAAGTACCAGTCCCGTAATCTAGTACTTTCCCTCTCATCTCGTTCTTTTCCGCTCCCCGCCCCCTAAATCCAAGGCATCAGATTCCACTTCGCTTTCAAGTCTATTATGCTTGATTACTAGATTACGTGACCCCTTCGACTTTCGGACTGTCACCCTTCAATAGTCCTCAAAACCTTATAAAACGAGAATAAGTACCCAAGCAAAAGCAACTATAATAATTCCCACACTAAATATTACTGTGGTTTTGGTTCTATAGAATCCTAACTCAGGCCATTTAACACGAAGAATAACACCTACTATGAGCGACAAAACCCCTATTATAAAAAGATATCCCAACGGACGCTCATATAATACTGCATCATTTGCCTCTGAAATACAGAGAACCATTGCCGCTGTATAAAACAAGTTATATACTTTTATCTTTCTCGCCGAACGCATTCTTTTCCTATCCCCCACCACTACAACT